>NZ_VPBM01000016.1:0-111983 GCF_013418745.1 Acinetobacter sp. YH12126
AAATAAACTTCGAGTAATTTCTACCATCAATCAATGAAAATAATTTCGATCAATCAATCAGTAAAAATCCACACAAGTTGTTCTTCATAATCTCTTAATGATCTTCTTGTTGGTTCGTCACCAGCAATCTAGGTCGGCTATATTACTCTTTATTTCTAAAGAGTCAACAAGTAATTCAAATTATTTTTAAACTTATCAAATAAAACCAAACTTAATCAATTCAACCAAGTCATTGTTTTATCAGAAGTTTTAATCTTCATCACCGCCGATGGATGTGCATTCTACAGCATTTCACATCCGTTGCAACACCCTTTTCCATTTATTTTTAATTTTTCATTACGTTTGTTTATTTATTCTACTAAATCAGTGTTTTTTACTTAAAAAAGTGCTTTTAGCGTACAGAAAGCATGCAATACGCCACAGGCACCCATAAGATAAACATTAAAACTGGCATAACACCGTGCACTTCTTCAGGCTTTCTATACAACCACTGAATAAATGGAATGACGATACCAAATAATGTCGCCATTAATAGCACATCAATGAATCCACCTTTCAGCAGTAGCCACAGCAATACTGGCACACTCATCACCAAGCCAATTATCAATAAAACACAGTATTCGTATTTCCTGAGCTGCCAAAGTGTGAACCCTTGAATGATCCAGAAGCGTTCTGCAGATTCAAAATTTGATTTTAAGTCCATTTTGATCACGCCTAGATTGAATAAACTCAGTGCAATATAGATGGCACACATTAATTGGAATAATTGTGAAGCAGTGAAATCAAGGCTCATGATGTTCCAAGTATCCACCTGTGTGGCGAACCAATACAAAATCACGACCGCAGTAACCGAAATACCGATACTGACAATACGGTGGGTTAGAAATCTTTTATGAAATGCCTGACGAATAATGAGTTTATTTTGGTTGAGCCAGAGTGGGCTATATTTCTGTATCAGAAATAAGCTAGGTACTTGCAGCTTTATTGGTTTTAATTTTCTGCTGAGCAGCCAAAATTTTATTGCCGCTATACAGATGAAAGTAGACAACAGTACCGCAACGAGTTGAGCGTCCAATATCGCTAGGCTCAAAATGGGCAAATATGTCAAAAGACAGACTAAACCGAAATATTGATTCTGTTGTAAAAACAGCATTTGTATGATTAATAAATTAAAGATCCAAAGAAGCATCAATACACTCATACCAATGGAAGGCAAAAATTCATACTCTACCCAAACATATAGAAGCGCTAAAACAAATGGCAGTATCAGCAAGAAGCTTAAACTGCCTAAAAATTTGATTTCCACTGCAAATCGACTTTTGAGTGTGATGGGCAATAGCGCTAGATAGCCATACCTTTCCCCACCACTTAAAGCTTTACGCTGTATCGCACACCAAAATACATTTAAGGCAAGAAAGCCAGTCCAAAGAAACAAATTCGTGATTAATGATTTGCAATAAACCAAATCAATAATGGGCTGCACTAAAGATAAGAGCAGTCCGAATAGCATTGGCCCGAGAATTAATGTGATTAAAATAAGTAAATGCTTTTGCCGTGCAACTGCGTCTGCTGTGGTCTTGACATAAAATGTCCATCGATATTTCAAAAGCGTTTTTATGATTGTTCGCTGCCCAACATGTCTTTGTTTATTCATGCCGCCTGCTCATTGGACTTTAGCCGATCTAGCTCGATGATTTTTGCTACAAGACTGTCTCTAAATACTGGATCATGGCAAGACAATAGAATCAATTTCGATTGGCTCTGCTGTAAAAGTATACTTGTTAATTCAGCCAAGGCATTTTGATCTAAGCCATTGCTCGGTTCATCCAAAATCAGTAAAGGTGCCGAAGTCATTAAGGCTGCAACCAATAAAAACTTTTTGGTTGTGCAAAAGACATGTCAGCAAAAGGCGTGGCTAAATAGTGTTCTAATTTAAATTTTTCAATGAAGATTTGATACTGCTCATGCGCTATCCCTCGAATATCACACATTAAATTCAGAAACTCCTGCCCTTGTAAAAAATCATAAATAGGGCTTTTATCTGGCACATAGGCCACAAGTTTCTTGTATTCATTGTTGTGGGGGCATATTGCTGATCATTAATCAAAATGATGGTCGGTTATCTTTTCCCCGGTTTCAATCAGCCGCTCATGCTGACCGGTGCTTTAAATAAACAAGCCGGTACACGTCTGGCTGAAACTACCAAATGGTGGGTAGATATCACTGAAGAACGCGGACTCAAACGTTTGTATGCGGGGTTTACATCGACGATTTATGTGCGTTTTATTCACGCTTTGGTACGCCATCAACTCCAAAAAGGCAAAGACTGGGATTTTGCAACGTGGGGGGTGCCGATGAATCAATTTGACTTGGCGATGACCAATCTTGCCTTTAGCAGTATAGTACTTTTGGGCATTCGCGCTTTAGGAATTTTTCCATCAAAACAAGAAACTGAAAGCTTTTTACATTTTTGGCGTTATGTGGGTTGGTTAATGGGTATTGATGAAAAATGGTTAATTGAAAAAGAATCTGACGGTTGGAAGCTTTTATATTGGATGCAATTTGTCCACCCAAAATCAGATGCAAGTAGCGTAGCGCTTGGGGCAAGTTTATCTAAAGAACCTTTTGAACGACAGTACAAATACCTTCGACCACTTCAGCAAAAACTGGCTTATCGACAACATCTGGAGCTGACACAATTTTTTATTGGCAAAAAACGCATGCATAAATTAGGGCTCAAACCCCAGTCTGCCGCATGGTTTGCTTATTATTTATTGGCTAGAAATCTTGTCCTGTATTCAGGTGCTAAGCATCTCCCAAGTTTAAATCAAAAATTACAGCAAAAAGGCCGTGCGATTCAAAAACTCGGTTTAGCACTGTATCAAAGTAAGGCCAAACAACTGGCGAGTATGCACCAATAAAAAAAAGCAGAGCGATCGCTCTGCTTTTTGGATGACAAATATCAGAACTTAGAATTTCATCGAAATACGTGCCCAATAATTTCGGCCAATATTATTGAACTGTTCATCTGCCGCTAAGCCTGTACCGGCATCCCCCAACTTATTTAAATGTTCGGTGTAGGTTTTATTCAAGAGATTATCTACACCCACAGATACATCTACACCCTCATCAATATGATAAGTACCATTTAAAGAAAGCGTACCGAAGCCTGCACTTTTCTGTAGATCGTATCCCACAATATTACCTTGGTTTGGACTAATCCGATTTTGACCATCAACAACACGCCATAACGCACCCAAAGTATAATTATCCTGAATGTAACGTAAATTTACCCGAGCTTCTAAAGGTGAGATTTGTGGTAATGGCGTATTATCCGTGGTGTTTTCCCCCCACGCATACATTGCGCTGACATCTGCTTGGATCGCATCTGTAAATTGATAGCCAATCCCAGCTTCTGCACCTGCAATGGTTGCATCGATATTTCGACTATGCGCTTCCATACCTCCTATCATTCCTGTTCCAGGCTTATAACTCGTTAAAATATAATCATTCACCAAACCAGCATAAGCCGACACCCAAGAATTCAAAGCACCATGTTGATGTTGATAGCCCATATCTAACTGAAGCGTTTTTTCCGTATCAATATGATTGAATGTATTGATATCACCATTTCCTGATTTTGGGCTAAATAATTCCCAATAATCTGGCATACGTTCTACATAGCCTAAACCAATATAGGTTTTACCATCATCATGTTCAGGATGTGTATTTTCAAAACGGATAAAGCCACTTGTTAAGGTTTTATCCAATTTACGGTTATAACCTTGATCAATTGAATCTTGTCGTTCATCTTTCACATCGACTTGATCAAACCGAACACCTGAAACCAAACTGTTTTGATCATCAAAATGATAGGTTAATTCACCAAAACCACCATAAGACTGATATTTCATGTCTGTCATACGTGGCTGGTCTTGATAAACAATATGATTTTTTGAATCTGTTTTACGAATACTATGTTGGTTATTTTGGCTGTCGATACCCGTAATAAATTGAAGACTATCCCATTCATGGGTTACGGCCATACGAGCGTTTAATGTTTTACGAGCAACATTAGTCGCCATTTTCATCATTGGTTCAGGACGTAAACTATAGTTATCCATGACATGATCATTAAAACTATAGTTCACTTGTGCTTCAATTTTCTTAATCACCTCAGTGACATTCTTTTTCTCGACTCGAAGCCCCAAGCTTTCGCGGGCAAATTGTGAACCATCCATCATTCGGCCCGCGTACACCGCCTCACCATCGGCTTTACCTCCAGTAAGTTCTACCCATGTATCTTCGTTTGGCGTCCAACCGAGTGCCAAATCTGTATTCCAACGCTCCCAGTCTGACGGTACAGTATTACCATCTCCATCTTGGTAGCTGTCTGCAACAGAACGGCTAGCATTTAAACGGACATATTTATGCTCATCCCCCACGGCCGCTTCGACATTATGATCTAAACGACCATAAGAGCCGATCATCACACTGGCTTGACCACGGTAGTTTTTATCAGCATCGAACTGTTCCTGTTTGCGTTCAAACAAGACTGTTGCAGCAGAACCTGTATTGGCATATTGAACCGTTTGAGGTCCTTTAATTACTGAAATTCGGTCATAACTTTCAGGGGAAATATAAGAAGATGGTGCATCCATACGACTCGGACAAGCCCCTAAATTTTCAGTACCATCAGTCAAAATTTTAATGCGTGAACCAAACATGCCACGGAAGGTTGGATCTGCATTGGTTCCCCCATTTTTAATGGCACTAAACCCCACAATGCTTTTTAAATAATCAGCCCCATCACTGGCAGGTATCGGTTGAATCGGCTGTTTGGGGTTGGCACGAACAATCAGGCCATTGGCATCATTACCCTGATGTGATGTCACCACAATCGGTGCCAAAGTCTGTACGGCATTGGTTTCCGTCATCTCTACGGACATCTCATCTGCCATCACCGTAGTTGAATAGCAGGCAACACAAATTGCAGCCGCAAGAGGCTGTAGAAAAAATTTAGGCTGAGCCATGTTTATCTCACAAAATACATAAATAAAGGCGTACCTGAGTCCTCAAAGACCCAAGTTAAAAAACGTCGGATTTATGCAGCGAGTGGCGGGGCTCGACCTTGCGGAAGTAAAAAAAGTTGTTGAAGAACAAACCAGACATGCTTGAAAGCTTTTTGAAAAGCAATTAAACGAACTTGAATTCGATCAAGTACTTCTTTCACATCAAGTTCAGGGGGCAAAACCAAATTGCCATAGACCGTACAATACTGACATTGATGACTGGTATCATGTTCATGGGCAGTATGATCGACTTGAACTTTCTCAGCGTGAGCGGAAGATGAATGGTGTGAATGTGCGGTATGTTCAGCATGAACATTGGGAAGTAAAAGTGCACGCGTAATGGTTTCGCAGACCGGAGCAACTTGATATTGCTTGGGCAACAATGGCTGTAAAAAAACAGCAATCTGCAAAAAAACCGCTGCAAAGGACAGCAGCACTCCACTACGAAACAATACAGGCAAACCCTAACATTTGTCTGACCCAAGTATAACAAAGCCCAATCGAAATTGGGCTTGTCTCAGGTATTTTTAACTGCGATCAATTAACGTTTAACTGCGACTTTATCTTTTTGACGTTGGCGAACCAATTTTTCCACTTTGTCACGTGCACGTTGACGTTTCAAAGGCGATAGATAGTCGACGAATAACTTACCATTTAAGTGATCCATTTCATGTTGGATACAAACTGCGAGAAGTCCGTCCGCTTCCACTTCAAATGATTGACCTTCAAGGTTAATTGCCTGAATTTTTACACGTGACGGGCGCTCAACTTTATCGTATATTTGAGGCACTGATAAACAGCCTTCTTCATAGGGCTGCGTCTCTTGCGTCAATGGCGTAATTTTGGGGTTAATAAACACCATGGGTTGATCTTTTTCTTCAGATAAATCCATGACTATCAGCTGAATATGGTGATCTACCTGTGTTGCTGCCAGGCCAATTCCCGGTGCTTCATACATAGTTTCAAACATGTCGGCTGCTAACTGACGAATTTCATCAGTAACTTCTTCGACTGGTTTTGCAATGGTACGAAGACGGGGATCGGGGAAACTTAAAATAGGTAATAAGGCCATACGACGTCCTCACTTATGCCATTGATCAAAAAACAAAATGAAGGAATGCTTCATCAAAAAATTGTGTGTAATATCGTTATTATAACGCAGTTACATACATAATTTTAGGAATTATGATAATGAAAAAGGTTTTGAAGGGCATGCCAACTTTTAGTGCCTTGGGGTTTAAAAAACAATTATTGGCACTTACAGTCTGTGTAAGTGTGGGGATGGGAATGGTCAGTGTTGCAGAAGCTGCCCCTGCTCGTAACGTCAATCCACCCTCATTGAAGGCAGGTGCGCCTCAAGTTTATGTGGTGAAAAAAGGCGATACGTTGTGGGATATTTCCAAGCGTTTCTTAAAAAATCCTGTGCGCTGGCCTGAAATCTGGGCGAGCAATAAACACGTGAAAAATCCGCACTGGATTTTCCCAGGTGACCGCCTATTAATGTGTACCTACAATGGCCGCCCAATCATCGGTAAAGATGAAGGTGATGGTTGTGAAGGTATCATTCGTCGCTATACAGGTGGCACTAAACTTCAACCACAAGTTCGTGTTGAGTCCCTCAACAGTGCGATTCCGGTTATCCCATTAGAATATATTAAGCAATGGCTTGAGCGTAGCATGATTGTTGCCGCTGATTCTGTTGAAGGCACACCTTACATTTTAGGTACAGCTGATCAACGTGTATTGGCAGCCAAAGGCCAAACAGTTTATGCACGCGGTCAAGGCATGCAAGTCGGTCAACGATATGCTGTTTACCGTGAAGGCGAACCGTACATCTTTACCGATGCAAACGGCAAAAAATACAACGCAGGTTTAGAACTGACTCAAGTCGCTTCAGGTGTTGCTGTTCGTGGTGAAAATGACATTACCACTTTAGAACTAACCGATACTTATAATGCTGAAGTTCGTCGTGGCGATCGTGTTTTTCCTGAATATGACCCAATGCTGCCAACACTGTTCTATCCAACCAATGCAGAAAATGTCACTGCTGGCGGTAGTGTAGTTCGTGTTATGGGCTCGATTGGTACTGCAGCGGTTCACAGTGTTGTGACGATCGACCGTGGTAGCTTGCAAGGCGTTCAATCTGGTCAAGTCTTTAGCGTGAACCAAAAAGGTGAAATCGTGACTGATCCAAAAACCAAAGAACGTGTTCAACTTCCAGGACAACGTATTGGTAACATTATGGTATTCAAAACGTTTGATAACCTAAGCTATGCTTATGTACTTGAAAGCGAATTACCAATCAAAGTGGGTGCAACGATTCAGCCACCATTGATGGATGACTAAGACCAAATCCATAAAAATGAGGCTGTATACAGCCTCATTTTTATTATCCAACAACGATACCACTAATAATTTTAACCCATAAAAAGAAGACATATTCAAAGGTCTCATTATGCTCAACTCATTGACTGACTTGCATTTAGATTACATTCGCCTGTGGTTTGTGGTGCAACACTCACTTCGTAGTTTCTATAAAATTAAGCAGCACTATCCTGCCCTACACTACGCCCTTAAGCCTAATCAAATCACCACATGGCAAAAATTAGGACTGCATAAAAATCATTTAAAGCGCTTTGAGGAATTTCACAGCCCAAGTGGACAGCTTAGCTTTGAAAAATGTCTTAAGGATATTGAACAATACAGTGACTTTGTACTGATTCCTGAAGACCTAAACTATCCACAACAACTTTTACCTTATAGCGACAAGCCGCCGATTCTATTTGGGCAAGGTAATGCCCAAGCCTTGATGCAACCCCAAATTGCGATTGTTGGTAGCCGCAAACCCAGTCCCCAAGGTCGACAAATTGCCTATGATTTTGCTTATTATCTGAGTGAGCAAGGGTTCTATATCAATAGCGGTTTAGCACAAGGAATTGATGAAGCGGCACATCGCGCTGCCATACAACACCACAGAACCATTGCCGTGATGGGTACAGGTTTAGATCAAACTTATCCGACCGCACATCAGAGTTTAAGACAAGAGATCATCCAACATGGTGGGACCGTAATCAGTGAGTTTCTTCCACACACTCCACCCCTGCAACACCATTTTCCACATCGAAATCGTATCGTCAGTGGGCTCAGCCTTGGTGTCATCGTGGCGGAGGCGGCATTAAAAAGTGGTTCACTTATCACAGCTCAACGCGCTGCCGAACAAGGCAAATCTATTTTTGCCATTCCAGGGCATATTTATAGTGAGTCACATCAAGGTTGCCATCAACTCATACGCGAAGGTGCAATTTTGATTGATCATCCACAACAGGTCATTGAAGACTTGGCATTGGCTACACAATGGCAATCGCAGGCTGCCAAAACCTTAACAACCACCGAAATAGCGACACCCGAAACAGCAATACCGGACACCCCGCCACCCGAACCTATCCCAGAACATTTAATTGCGCTGTATCGGCAACTCGATTGGGTCGGCCAAGGCCTTGATCAATTGTCCATTCAACTCAAAATTGATACCGCGACATTGACCAGTCAACTGATGGAATTAGAGTTAATGGGCTATGCCGCACAACAAGCCGGACACTACTTACGTTGTCGAATGGGTAAATTAGGTTCACAATAGTCCTTTGTCGAATCAGATAAGGTCTATAGAAATGATTACCACCTCTGTTGCAGAAGCAGCTTCCTGTCTTAAAAAAGGTCAGGTTCTCGCATATCCTACAGAGGCTGTTTGGGGATTGGGCTGTGATCCCTACAATGAGCAAGCCTTTCTCGAAATTTTGCGCTTAAAACAACGTCCCATTGAAAAAGGTGTGATTTTGTTGGCGGCCAATGTCGCTCAAGTTGAACACCTGCTCCAAGGCTTAACAGAAGATATGCGTCAGCAAGTCATTGCGACATGGACCAACCGTAAACCCAATGAACGTGCAACTACATGGTTATTACCGGCTGGCGACCATATTCCAACATGGATTAAAGGCAATCATCCAAAAGTCGCAGTCCGTGTGACTACCCATTCTTTGTGTGTAGCTTTATGCCAAGCTTTTAATGGCTTTATTGTGTCTACTAGTGCCAATCCTGCGGGATTAACCCCTGCACGGTCCTTACAAGAAGCCAATCAGTATTTTGCCAATGAACTAAATTACTTAAATGGTGATCTCGGCCTAAGCCAAGAACCAAGCAAAATTATTGATGCTGAAACAGGTGAAATCATCCGCGCATAAGCTCGGATGCCTGTCTACACCTGCATTTCGGGAAAATATAGGAAAAAAAAAGCTCAGCCATATAGGGATGACTGAGCATAAAAAAGGATGTGTATAAAATCACATCCAGAGGGTCTTGCAATCTCTGGGTAAATATCAAGTAATTATTAAGAATTACTTCCTCATTTACGATGAAAGTATTATGTAATATTTTTTTAAATTTAACAAATATATTTTTTATATAAATAAAACTACTGATAAGCACTTTATTTCTGATTTTATAACTACTTAGTCAAAATATGTATCTATTTTTGATTGATTTTTAAGACGAGAATTTGTTTTTTTAATTCAGTTTTACACTCAAAAATCCATTTTCAAAAGATTTGCTCTATAAAAAATAAGTTTGTTTGCTTGTTTTTTTAATCAGCACTTCTCGTAAATTTTCAACTTTTTTTACTAGATTTACTTACGCTGCGCCAAGATCACCCCAGTAATCGCCATCACTGTGCCAACAGTATGATAAATCATCCACTGCTCAGCCAACCAGAAATAAGCAATGATCGCGGTAAATACCGGCATCAAATTCATAAAAATACTGGTGCGATTCGGCCCGAGATGTTGCACAGCCAACATCCATACCAACGGTGCAATCAATGATGGAAAAATTGCCGCATAAAATACACTTGGCGCATTCTCAGGATTAATCGCGTCTATGCCTAAATACAACACGAATGGCAAGTGATATAAAACGGCAAAGAAAATTTGTGCATATAAGCTCAACAATAGCGGAAGTTTCAGTTGCCATTTTTTTAAAAACACCCCATAAAAGGCATAAAAGAACACTGCGAAGATCATGAGGATGTCGCCGAAATGTCCGCCCATATTCAGTAATTGACTGAAATCTCCTTGCACAATGACAAACAATAGCCCCGTAAATGAAATCGCACAGCCCAAGATGGCATAGCGATTAGGTACATCTTTAAGTATGAAAAATGCAACGGCAATCGTAAAAACAGGGATAAAGGCATTGATGATGCCCATATTGGTCGCCGTCGTATAATGCGCAGCGGTATAGCCCAAACCTTGATATAACACCATGCCAAAAGCACTCAGCACAGCCAATTGCTGCCAATGCTGCTTGATCAGCTGTCTTTGCTGCCAAACGGTTTTCAGCATAAAGGGGGTTAATATCAAAAATGCAATAAACCATCGATAAAAACTAATACTGACCGGTGAAATATAATCAGTCACATAGCGGGTGACGGTAATATTCAAGGACCATATAAATACCGCGATCAGAGGCAAACAAATTGCAAATTTCGCCCAACGCGCTTGAAGCAACATGTCTGAATCCTCAATATATTGTGCAAAGATTGGTTTAGGTATTTTGAGTGATGTCTGTTTTAATTGAAATACATGATTTCAGACATTTATATTGTAGTTCCGACATTGACTCTTAGGCTTATATGACATCACCACCAATTGAACAACAGATCGAACTTTTTGAAGCACACTACACAACATTAGATACGGTCTACCCGCACAGTTGTCTTTGGGGTGATTTTAATTTTTGTCTCGATGGTATTTTCGAATATGAGATACAAGGGCAACACCATCTCTCACCTGCTAGTTATGGGGTGTGGATTCCTCCACATACAGAACATTGCTCAGTCGCGATTGATGAGCAACCTATTCATTATGTGGCAATCCGACTGGCACCAGATCTCTGCATAGATTTTCCCAAGCAGACGGAAGTATTTAGCATCCAGCCTTTTTTTCGTTTGTTGGTGCAAGAAATTTTAGCCTTTCCTACAGAACAACATACCACACCACCCTATCGACACCTACTACAGGTCTTATTCGACCAGTTAAAAACTGCACCCAAACATCAACATTATTTACCGCAAAGCCATGATGCGGTGTTAAAGCCGATCTTGGCGCAGCTTGCAGATGTAGATCATTTTAGTTTGAGCCTACAGCGATGCTTATCCAATGTCGGTTTGAGTGAGCGTCAGTTACTGCGGCTGAGTCAGAACGAACTGCAAATGAGCCTTTCTGAATGGCGAAACCGTGCAAAAATTATTTATGCCATTCAACAACTTCGCGCTGGTCAGTCTATTAAAGCTCTCAGCTATGAATTGGGCTATCAACACAGCTCAAGCTTTATTGAGTTTTTTAAACGCTATACAGGAAAAACCCCAAACCAACACCGAGCCACTACTTAAGGGATAAGCACTCAAGCAAGCCTCAGCTCGAATTCTGCAAACTACTACAAAAATTATGCGAAAAGCCTATCGATAAAAGCTTGCTGTTCACCAGATTTCCCTTTAAAACAAGGATGAAAGGCACAACTTCAATTAGGAACGAATATGTCAGCTTCAGTTTACGATATCCCAGTAAAAACCATTCAAGGTGATGACACCACACTCAATCAATACCAAGGCAAGGTTTTATTATTGGTCAATGTAGCCTCTAAATGTGGGCTAACACCGCAATATGAAGGCCTAGAAAAACTCTATACAGAGAAGAAATCACAAGGTTTTGAAGTCTTAGGTTTTCCTGCCAATAACTTTTTAGAACAAGAACCTGGTTCTGAAGCTGAAATTCAAGAATTTTGCTCAATCAACTACAAGGTTGATTTCCCACTTTTTGCAAAAATTTCTGTGGCAGGCGCGGATAAACACCCACTTTATCAAACCTTAACCCAAGCCATCCCTGAACGCATTGGTGAAGGCCCATGGTGGGATGATTTAGTTGAATATGGTTTAACTCCAAATCCTAAGCCTGAAGTTTTATGGAATTTTGAAAAATTCCTCGTGAATAAACAAGGCGAAGTTGTGGCTCGATTTGCACCTGACATCAAGGCAGATGATGCACGTATTGTCGATGCCATTAACGCTGAATTAGCCAAATAATTCGACAATATCTCAATATCTCAATATCTCAATATCTCAATATCTCAGTTAAGATTATTATGATTTTAACTGAGATTGATCATTTTAAATTATCACAATAATAGCTATTAATTATCATATGATGACAATTTAAATAATTTATTCATTATTTTAATATTTCACATACACATTGTTCAAAGCTTCCCTGTAAATACTCATTATCATGAGTCTTATCAATTCACATCCAGCAGTAAACAGGTGAACTTATGAATACATTAATGAAAGCTATCGTTTTATCTATTTCGACAGCACTTGTTGCTGCTCCAGCAATGGCTGCACCGCAAAATAGCCAACAACATGCACCTGCGTATAACCAAAATACGATAGCTCAATAACACACTAAACAATACACACGGGGTAAAAACCAAAGCCAGAACAAGAAAAAAGCGGTAAATCCATCACATACCTGGCGTTCTGGACAAAAAGTACCTTCTGAATACCGTGGTCATCGCTACAAAGGTGACCACAACAAATATAAAAAATTGTCTAAACCAGGCAAAAACCAACAATGGATTAAAGTGAATAGTGACTACATTTTAATGAATGCTGTCAGCCACGCCATGATCAAAATCATTGCGGGTTAAACCCACCAAAACATCAAAAGAGGGCAAATGCCCTCTTTTTTGTTCGAGCGATTATTTTGTTATTGCTTTGCAACAATCTATTTTTAATCCACATTCTGCCCCTATATTCAAAGCATAGACTTAACACATAGTGATGATTGAATGAAAAAGCTTGTGCAGAATGCCCTTCTCCCTTTTGCCATTTTTAGTGGTGTTTTGGTGCTGATTGGCTGTGAACCTGCCACAGCACCGCAACAGGAACAAGAAATCGCAGCAGAAAATGATCGCCCTGCAACAACATCAACAAACGAAGATCAATCTGCGACACAAAGTCAGGCGACAGATCAAAGCCAATTAAAAAGCGGCAATATGTTTTATATCGTTCGCGATGTTGCGGATATGCAACTTAAAGCCGGCACTTATGTTGAACAACTCAAACAAACGCAGGTCGATTTAGAAGCCGCAGTCAGCAACCAAGATCATCTCCAATTGCAAAAAGCGGCAACCCAGCTGCAACAGCAGCTCAAAGGTTTCAATCAAGCTTTGAATGATTTAAATCTAAAAAGCACTGAGATTAATGATATTCGCAGCAATCTACAGGCAGCGAATCAGCAAGTATTGGCCTCACCTTTTCTCAATGGACAAGTCGATTTAAGCAAAGTTGATTTTCAGAAAATTCAAAATCAAATGGGAAATATTCAAGCGGAAATGCTGAAATTGGCAGGTATGTTGATCCAAGACCAAGCAGGCAAAAGCTCATCTACTGCACCCACTGAAACTGAATAAATAGCGAAATCTAGCATTTCCATTGCATTCCATCTGTTTTCAATCAAAAAAGCGTTAGACCTTGAGCTAACGCTTTTTTTCTTACAGTTCCGCTATAGAACACGACTTTTTTTCCTTTTAGATTAATGCTTAATAATAAAGCCAATGATGGAACAGTTATGTCAAACGCTGTGATTTATAACATTACACCCATTACCTTTCGTTTAGATTTAAAAGATCCTTTCTTATTTACTGCTCATCATATCGATCATTTTCCTGCTGCAAATGCAGACATGGGGCCAAAAACAGCCGCAGAGAAAGATGAATTCAATATGTACTATGGCGATGTGGTTCCAGGTTTCCCAGAGCATCCACACACTGGCTTTGAAACCATTACCTTGGTTGAACAAGGCTATGTCGATCACTTTGACTCATTAGGCAATGGCGGACGCTATGCTGCAGGTGATGTGCAATGGCTGTCTACAGGCAATGGCGTTGAACACTGTGAAATGTTCCCTCTACTGCATGAAGATAAAGCCAATCCTTTTGAACTTTTCCAAATTTGGTTTAATTCATCAGCTGAACAGAAAACCCATGATGCTGACTATAAAATGTTTTGGCGTGAAGAGATTCCTCACGTCTTTGAAACAGATAGTGAAGGAAAAAAATCGGATATCCGTGTGATTTCAGGGCAGTTCAAATCCACTGATGCTATTTCCCGACCGCCACACTCATGGGCGGCTGCCGCAGAAAATAAGGTCAACATTTATTTAATCACCATGCAAGCAGATGCAGAGTTGGTGATTCCCGCAACAACAAGTAGCTCCAACCGTTTTGCTTATTTCTATCAAGGCAATACATTAGAAATAGAAGGTCAAACCATTCAGATGAAGCATTTGGTTGAACTCCAATCAGATGCCAACGTCCATCTCAAAGCAGGTGGATTAGAAGCACGGATTCTGTGGTTAGAAGGTGAACCGATTAATGAACCCGTGGCGATGCGCGGTCCATTTGTGCTCAATACCACGGAAGAACTCGATGCAGCTTTTAAACGCTATCGTGAAACCCATTTTGGAGATTGGCCTTGGCCAACACCTGCACCCGTTTTCAAACGTGATCAGGCTCGATTTGCCAGTTATGAAGGCGGTAAACGTGTAGAGCACCCAGAGCAGGAAAACTCACAAGCGTCTTAAAGTTCAATTAGTTGGATTGAGCAAATTCAAAAGTATTACAGTTTTTATCTTGTCCAAGTGCGCGCTGAACATCTTGTTTAAAACGTGCTTGGGCAAAGCTATATTGCTTCGGTAAAAATAAGGTAATACGTGTCGTCTGTGAATCTAAACTTTCGACCAACATTTTATGCAAATACGCCCCATTCTCAGTTCGTGCCATCAATGTCCCCTGCTCCAAATGCTCTTCTAAACGATTATCGGTATAGACGTAGCGATTGTTCGCGGTAAACGCAACACAGTGATTATAGGCTTGTCGCAGATTTCGAAAGGCGGTCATATATGGGATTTTAAGCTCCGTACTGATGCCATTATCAACCGATTCAGCGACAAGTGCAGCTTCAGTGGGAAGATTGGGTGTCGTGACGTATTGGCTTTGACATGCAACGAGCAAACTATAACAAAGACACAGCGATAAACTGTTGAAAAATTTGTGCATACGGACCTTTGCAACTTGTTTTTATTTATTTTGCAGAGATTGTAGCAAAACTGGGTTGCTGATTTAATACTCTACTATTCATTCCGTGCTTTCATTGCAAATGCTATGCAGCTGATTATTTTTACAGGCGTTCAAGCCTCTGGCAAATCCACCTTTTACATGTTGAATTTATATCATAGCCATTTACGTATTAATTTGGATATGTTGAAAACCCGACATCGGGAAAATATGATCTTTGAAGCTGGTTTGGCATCCAAAACAAAAATGGTGATTGATAATACAAATCCAGATCGGGAAGCTCGTGCTCGCTATATCCAACGTGCAGTTGATGCTGGGTTTGAAGTTATTGCTTATTATTTTGAAACCGATTTGGACAGTACCTTAAAGCGTAACAGTTTTCGTGAAGGCAAAGCCCATATTCCAGAAGTTGGCGTGCGTGCAACTTATCGCAAGCTTCAAGTTCCATCACAGGATGAAGGCTTTGATCAAATTTTTAAAATAAAAATTATCAGTCACGGCGAGTTTTCAATTTTACCCATGCATGAATAACAACCATTAACCTGCTTTTTGGCTATCTTTCCATTTTTTAAAAGCCGATTGCATGGCCTGACGCTCATATGGTTTCACTAAACGACTTTCTAATGAAGCAAAATCACCTTTATAAGCAGCAGCGACCATCGATTTTGCCAGTTCTTGAATACTCACGCGCCCACGGTGTTCATATTGCTGGACTTCTTCATGGGAGAGTTCAACATCCCAACATGACACGACAGAACTTAGATCAACCGCAATGCTCAAATAATATTGATCAAAGTCTTGATAAAGTTCCCAAAAATGCGGCTCATAGGCAATAAGGTTCATGGTGCAATGCTAGCTGATTGAATTTAATCACCATAAAGATTGTATTGAATAAAATATATTCAACTTTAGATTGATCAATTTCAACTAATTTAGGGATAAAAACTACCCTTTCGAGTAGCTTCTTATCTACATATGAACCTTTATTTCAATGCGATGGTGGCTTTGCTGCAATTACCGCCTTGTGCAAATGCATATTCGCTAATGGCCTTTTTTCCTGTTTGCTCATCAACCAGTTTTAAATTTGCCCCACCTACAAATGCGCCCATTTTAATAAATTGCTGAACAAAATATTGTTTACCTGCCGCAGTTTCAATATCCAAATGGTTAGGTGAAAATTTTGATTCAGTCGAAATTGTATGTTTTTGATTACCCATTACTTCTTTATAAAAAAATACTCCACGAGAGGTTTCACCTAACCATTCCCCATCTACCCATACATCTTTCTTTAAGGCAGGGCCTTTCACAGAAGCTGAGCGATATACGTAAATTCCTGCATTGACTTCTTGTTGGGGAATTAAATTATTCGACTAGTGCTGAAGCATTTTGATCTGCTTTAGGTACGGACGCACACCCGACAAATCCCAAAGATAATACTAATGTAAAAAAGATTTTATTAGACATCATTAATTCCATTGACATATTTTAAGCATATGAAAATTAAAAATTAATCAAAATATAGTCAAATTTATTTATTATTCAGGCATAAAAAAACCACCCTTTCGGGTGGCTCTTTCAATCTCAAACTGCGTCTTATTGAGCGCGGTTTTTGATTTTGCGGATGGTTTCCAACTGAGCAGCAGTTTCTGCAAGAGCAGCCAAAGCAGCAGCTGAGTCCAAGTCGCTCTTTTGATTTGCTAACAATTGTTCAGCTTGTTTACGAGCTTCAATAATTGCTGCTTCATCAAGGTTGTCAGCACGTACTGCAGTATCTGCAAGTACAGTAACAACGTGCGGTTGAACTTCAAGTACACCACCTGATACATAGATTAATTCTTCTGTACCATTTTCAAGCAGAACGCGGATTGCGCCCGGCTTGAGCAAAGTTACTAGTGGCGCATGGCCAGGCATAATACCCAACTCACCACCAGCACCTTTAGCAATTAGCATAGTTACAGCGCCAGAGTACAAAGACTCTTTAACACTTACAACGTCACATTGCATAGTCGCCATGAGAATCTCCTAAATTAGGGAACTAATTAAAGTTTCTCAGCTTTAGCAATAACTTCGTCAATACCACCAACCATGTAGAACGCTTGTTCTGGAATGTGGTCGTATTCACCAGCTAGAAGACCTTTAAAGCCACGAATTGTTTCTTTAAGCGGTACAAGTTTACCAGGAGCACCAGTAAACACTTCAGCTACGTGGAACGGTTGAGAGAAGAAACGTTGGATCTTACGTGCACGGTATACAGTAAGTTTGTCTTCTTCTGCCAATTCGTCCATACCAAGAATTGCGATAATGTCTTTCAATTCTTTGTAACGTTGAAGAACGTTTTGAACTGAACGAGCGATTTCGTAATGCTCAGTACCCACTACAAGTGGATCTAACTGACGTGAAGTAGAGTCAAGTGGATCGATCGCTGGGTAAATACCAGAAGATGCGATGTCACGGCTCAATACAACAGTCGCGTCCAAGTGAGCGAAGGTAGTCGCAGGCGATGGATCTGTTAAGTCATCGGCAGGTACGTATACCGCTTGGATTGACGTAATAGAACCAGACTTAGTAGACGTAATACGTTCTTGAAGAACACCCATCTCTTCTGCAAGAGTCGGTTGGTAACCTACTGCAGATGGCATACGACCTAGAAGTGCTGATACTTCAGTACCCGCTAGTGTATAACGATAGATGTTGTCGACGAACAATAGAACGTCACGGCCTTTACCGTTTTCATCTTTTTCGTCACGGAAGTACTCAGCCATAGTCAAACCAGTCAACGCTACACGTAAACGGTTACCTGGTGGCTCATTCATCTGACCGTAGACCATTGCTACTTTGTCTAGAACGTTTGAGTCTTTCATTTCGTGATAGAAGTCATTACCTTCACGAGTACGTTCACCAACACCAGCAAACACAGATAAACCTGAGTGAGCTTTCGCGATGTTGTTGATCAACTCCATCATGTTTACAGTTTTACCAACACCGGCACCACCGAACAGACCAACTTTACCACCTTTAGCGAACGGGCAAAGTAAGTCAATGACTTTAATACCAGTTTCTAAAAGGTCAGTAGAAGCCGCTTGTTCTGCATAAGAAGGCGCTTGACGGTGAATTGGTAAACGAGCTTCAGTACCAACAGGACCAGCTTCGTCGATCGGGCGACCAAGAACGTCCATGATACGACCTAAACATGCAGTACCTACAGGTACAGAGATAGGCGCGCCAGTGTTAGTTACAGTAAGACCACGCTTAAGGCCTTCAGTAGAACCCATTGCAATAGTACGAACTACGCCATCACCAAGTTGCTGCTGAACTTCTAATGTAGTTTCAGTACCATCAACATGGAGAGCGTCATAGATCTTAGGAACGCTGTTACGTTCAAACTCGACGTCGATAACCGCGCCGATGATCTGAATGATACGACCGCTACTCATTGCTGTCTCCTCAATTCAAACTAATAATGTTAAACGGCAGCGGCACCACCAACGATCTCAGAGATTTCCTGAGTAATCGCGGCTTGACGCAGCTTGTTATAAATAAGTTGTAGGCTCTTGATCAATTCACCCGCGTTATCAGTTGCAGCTTTCATTGCAACCATACGAGCAGACTGTTCACATGCGATGTTTTCAATCACACCTTGATAAACCATAGACTCAATGTAACGAACCAATAAACCATTTAGAAGCTCTTCAGCTTCTGGTTCATAGATATAGTCCCAACCGTATTGACGATTTAGGCCTTCGCTTTCCTCAGCAGCTGCTAAAGGAACAAGCTGTTCGATTTTTTGGTTTTGAGTCATGGCGTTGACAAAGCCGTTTGACACTAGATAAATACGATCTAACTCGCCTTTATCAAACGCGTCTAACATCACCTGTACAGAACCAGTTAACTGTTCAAGACTCGGAGCATCACCTACGTTTGTAGTTGCACCAAGAACTTTACCGCCGTAGTTTTTAAAAAACGAAACCGCTTTTTGACCAATTAAAGCAAATTGAACTTCAATTGACTGCTCTTGTTGCTGTTGTACGTGTTTGACCACTTTTTTGAACAAGTTAATGTTCAAACCACCAGCAAGGCCGCGATCTGAAGAAACAATGATATAGCCAACGCGCTTTACAGGACGTTCAACCATATAACGGTGTTTGTATTCAGGGTTCGCTTGTACCAAATGAGCAATTACACGGTGCATATTTTCGGCATACGGACGGCCTTGAGCCATGCGCTCTTGCGCACGACGCATCTTAGAAGCTGCTACCATCTGCATCGCGCGAGTAATTTTCTGCGTGCTTTTGATACTAGCTACTTTGGCGCGAATTTCTTTTAAATTTGCCATACGCTTAACCTAGTATTCGAAAGCCCTTTCGAGCTTTCGAAGGTTGATCCGTGAACCAAACCAGAACCAGATTCAACATCGTTGAATCTTAGTAAGTTTGAGTCGCTTTAAAGCTTTCAATACCTGCTTTGATTGCTGCTTCGATTTCTTTATCGTAAGCACCAGTCTCGTCAATTTTTTGCATTAACGCAGCATGTTCTGAACGGAAGTAAGAGATCAACGCAGCATCAAATGCAACGATTTTCTTCACTTCTACGTCAGCCATATAGCCTTCGTTAGATGCATAAATTGAAACAGCTTGGTCAGCAATTGAGTATGGAGCATATTGTTTTTGCTTCATAAGCTCAGTTACACGTTGACCATGTTCAAGCTGTTTACGAGTTGCTTCGTCAAGGTCAGAAGCGAACTGAGCAAACGCAGCTAATTCACGGTATTGCGCAAGAGCGGTACGGATACCACCTGACAATTTTTTGATGATCTTAGTCTGAGCAGAACCACCAACACGTGATACAGAGATACCCGCGTTCACAGCAGGACGAATACCTGCGTTGAATAATGATGTTTCTAAGAAGATCTGACCGTCAGTAATCGAAATTACGTTTGTAGGTACGAATGCAGATACGTCACCGGCTTGAGTTTCAATAATCGGTAATGCAGTTAATGAACCAGTTTGGCCTTTAACTTCACCGTTAGTGAATTTCTCAACGTAGTCAGCAGATACACGTGAAGCACGTTCAAGTAAACGTGAGTGTAGATAGAATACGTCACCAGGATATGCTTCACGACCTGGTGGACGACGTAGAAGCAATGAAATTTGACGGTAAGCAACAGCTTGTTTAGACAAGTCATCATAAATGATAAGCGCGTCTTCACCGCGGTCACGGAAGTACTCACCCATTGTACAACCAGCATACGGAGCAAGATACTGCATCGCTGCAGGATCAGCTGCAGCAGCTGCTACAACAGTTGTGTACGCCATAGCGCCAGTTTCTTCTAGCTTGCGCACAACGTTAGCGATAGTCGATTGTTTTTGACCAATTGCTACGTAGATACATTTAATGCCAGAGTTTTTCTGAGCGATGATCGCATCGATCGCCATAGCTGTTTTACCAGTTTGACGGTCACCGATGATCAACTCACGTTGACCACGACCAACAGGGATCATTGTATCTACTGATTTATAACCAGTTTGTACAGGTTGATCCACTGATTGACGCCAAATTACGCCTGGTGCTACTTTTTCAACAGCATCAGTAAGTTTTGCGTCAATAGGGCCTTTACCATCAATTGGGTTACCCAAAGCATCTACTACACGGCCTAAAAGTTCTGGACCAACCGGAACTTCTAATACACGACCTGTGCAACGAGCTTTTTGACCTTCTTGAAGGCTTAAGTAGTTACCTAAGACAACGGCACCCACTGAATCCTGTTCTAGGTTCAGTGCCATACCAAATAAGCCGCCGTCGAATTCGATCATTTCACCGTACATTGCATCAGCAAGGCCGTGAATGCGCACAATACCGTCGGAAACCATAACAATGGTCCCTTCGTTCTTAGCGGTCGCGCTGGTGTCCAGATCGCCGATACGCTGTTTAATGAGCGCACTGATCTCGGATGGATTCAGTTGTTGCATTGCGCTATACCTCAATCTTTTTAAAGTTCAGTCTTCAAGCTGTTAAGCAAGAAGACGAGTCCGCATTTTTTCAAGCTTGTTAAGCGCAGAATCATCTATCACTTGGTCGCCTGCACGAATAACTACACCCGCGATTAACGCTGGGTTAACTTCTACTGAAACATTTACGGCAGCTTCGAATTTTTTCTCTAATGCATGCGCAAGTAATTGTTCTTGTACAGAAGTCAATGGGAATGCAGATTCAATCACTACATCCACAGTATTGTTATTCTGTGATTTGAGCTGTTCGTATTCTTCTGAAATTTCAGGAAGAAGTGCCAGACGGTCATTATCAGCAAGCAATGTCAAAAAGTTTGACACTGCTGCAGTCTGGTCTTCACCTAAAACTTTTGCGAAAACACTTACCTGCTCAGCAGGAGTAAGCTCAGGGCGATTTAGATAAGCTGAAAATGCTTCGTCTTGCACCGCAGCACTGAGCAAGTTTAATGCATTTGACCAAGCGTCAGTTGCATTTTGCTCAGAAGCGTAAGCAAATGCTGCTTTAGCGTATGGGCGTGCCAACGTCAAGAGTTCAGCCATAATCCGCCTCTCTTAAAGTTTAGCAGCCAGCTGAGTCAGCATGGCATTGTGAGCTTCTGCGTCAACTTGCTGGTTCAGAATTTTTTCTGCGCCAGTAACTGCAAGAGCAGCAACTTGTTGACGTAATTCTTCGCGAGCAGCATTGATTTCAGTATCAACAGCTTCTTTAGCTTGTTGACGAATACGCTCACCTTCAGCCGCAGCTTGAGTACGCGCTTCTTCTACCAATTGCGCACCACGACGGTTCGCTTGTTCGATCAATTGAGCCGCTTGTGCTTTAGCCGCATCTAATTCAGCTTTCACTTGTGCTTGCGCATCCGCAAGGTCAGCTTTCGCTTTTTCAGCAGCGTTTAAGCCATCAGCGATTTTACGCTGACGCTCACTAATCGCATTGATTAGTGGTGGCCAAACAAATTTCATGCAGAATGCGACAAAAATCGCAAAAGCAATCGCTTGGCCAATCAATGTGAGGTTGATATTCATTGCTATTCCTCAATAGTTTAATTTAGGAATTAAGCTGATTAACCTACAAATGGATTAGCGAAGATGAAGAACAAGCCAATACCAACACCGATCATAGGCACAGCATCAAGAAGACCCGCGATTAAGAACATACGAGTTTGAAGTTGTGGAGCCAATTCTGGTTGACGAGCAACAGCTTCTAAGAAACGGCCGCCTAGAAGACCAAAACCAATCGCAGTACCTAAAGCACCAAAAGCGATCAAGATAGCAGATGCAATTGCAACTAGACCTAAAGTGAGTTCCATGATAATTCCTCAGAGGTTAGGTTTATACCAAATTAAGTTAAAAAATTGTGTGCCCAACCACCCTTTGACAGTTGAGCAATACCATTAATGCTTTTCGCTAGCCATACTCATATATACGATAGTCAACATCATGAAAATGAATGCTTGTAACGTAATAACAAGAATATGGAAGATCGCCCAAGGCACAGACAACGCCCACTGGATCCAGAACGGTAGTAATGCGATCAAGATGAAGATCAACTCACCCGCATACATGTTACCGAACAGTCGAAGAGCCAATGAGATTGGACGTGCAATAAAAGTTACTAATTCAAGAATAATGTTTACTGGAATAAGTAATGCTTTTAAAACTGGGTTACTTGGGTTAAATGGGTTAAGTGCAAATTCTGCACCGAATCCGACAAGACCTTTCTCACGGATACTATAGAAAATAGTTAACGCAAATACTGACAATGCCATACCAAGGGTAATGTTAGGATCAGTAGATGGAACGATTTTGAAGTAAACGTGGTGAGGATCCATACCAAACACGTTAGCACCGATCAATTGAGCTGTATAAGGAATCCAGTCAACAGGGATCAAGTCCATCAAGTTCATGAGGAAAATCCACACGAAGATGGTCAACGCTAACGGCGCGATTAAGCGCGATTTGCCATGGAAAGTGTCACGGACACTTGAGTCAACGAACTCGATAATCATTTCGATTGCAGACTGGAACTTGGTCGGAACACCAGAGTTTGCAGCTTTCGCCACAACCCAGAACAACAAACAGAAAACAATACCAAGGCCGATAGACCAACCCATTGAATCCAAGTGAATAGCAGTGAACCCCATCTCTTGAGCTTCTTTAGCAGTCTCAGCTAACTTCCAAGTACCATCTGGCATTTTGCCATAGGTCATGTTAGTCAAGTGATGCTGAATGTACTCGGTCGAAGTAAGGGCATGTTCTTCAGCAGCCATAAATCACACCTGGTCAATGTCAAAACTAATAGAGAAAACGAATATCGCGTGCTGCCTGATATCTCGTTACTCTCCAAAAAACTTTTCAATTTTTTGTTGTGCTTATACTCGTTTTTTTAAGCGTGTTGCCCAAAAAGGAGCGACCCACGACATACTTTGTACGAGCATAAAACCACAAAACAATGCCACCGCTGACAACGGTTTGACATTGATCAAAATCAAAATGAATCCAACAATCACGATTGCAAACTTGCCCATTAAGCCACGATACATGTTTGACAGCACCTGTTTAGAGGCACGGGCACCAGCCGCACGAAACGACTGCCATGAAAAGTAGCTACTTGCTAGCCAGCATACCAACGCACCCAAAGCTGCACTATATGCTGTGATTGTGTCTTTAAGGACCCAACCAATCAGGGCTGAAACAGGAATCATTACTGCTTGTAAGATGACTAAAGCTTTCGCTAATCGTCGATCAATCATGCGACTAGTTCGACTCATTTTTGTTCACTCACAGCAATTCTGCTTGACAAGTTTAACTGATGATTATTTTTAATCGCAGGCATTATAGAGTTACACCCCTTAACTTGCAATCTTTTCCCGACCTTAGTCGTGTTTTTTTAAATTGGTAAACTGCTTTCAAACTAATCAATAGTTGTTTGTTTTTTACATTACTTTCGCGCATTTAGTGTGCACTTAAGGGTTTTATCAGCCAACATCTTCCATGCTGTTACAAAATCCCCTGCCCCACTCATGGTTTCGTCCACCGGCTGAAAGACGATGCCACCGAGCTTTTGATACTGATTTTGGCTGGCATGTGCTTCTGCAAGTAAGCATATTTTTGGCTGCGCGCGATGGTCTTTCAGGTATTTGATTTGTGCCAATGTCGGTGCGACATGTGGATCATCGGTCAACGCACCGGTAAATTTCAAATTCAGTGAGCGCTCAAGATATTGATAGGCATCGTGGTAAGACCAGTAAGGCTGAGCACGGCTCGACACATCTGTTTTTTGGGCTGTGATCAAGAGTTTCTGCGCAAATGCACGCGCATTAGCCCAATATTTTTCACGATGTTCTGGAAACTGTTGTGAACGTAAAGCAGCAATAAAAAAGCCGATTCGAACTGCATTGTTAGGTTCAAGCCAAACATGGGTATCGATTGTGCCTTTTAATGCATTGCCACGGACATCCCGTAATGGCAAAGCACTGATAATGCCTGAGTCTAAAATAGCAATACTTTTGCCACTTTCACCCAACATTTTTGCTAAAGGTGCTTCGTGTGCATCGCCTAACCATAAAACGAGATTGGCATCTTGCACGGTTTTACGGTGCGCAGGCGTCAAACTCACATCATGTCCAGATTGATGGTCAAGCAATAGTTTTGGCTGCTCTACACCCTTGAGTACATCCTTCGCGATTAGATAAATCGGTTGTGTAGAAACAACGAGGCCTTGCGCCCAGCTCATCACACTAAATAAAGCCAAACTACAAAAAAGAATTACACGGGACATGGGGAGAGAGCACCATAAAATGAATAGTGTTATAATATAACAAAATCGTAAAAAAACCTACGTCTGTTCGTAAGTCCTTACGCTTCATGTTAAGATTTAAAGTCTTTTTCTTTATACAGTTTCGTACTCGAGGTTGGCTATGAGCGCCTGTTCACACGAACATCATAATGCTTTGCATGGTGTACACGATCATCATAATGTCGAACAGCGCCTTGCTGAAGCTGAGAGTCTCTGTAGTGCGACGGGTGCTCGACTTACGCCCTTGCGTAAAGAAGTATTAGAACTGATCTTAAATGCAACAGGACCAATGGGCGCTTATGACCTTTTGGCTAAAATCAAAAGTGAGTCTGACCGACCTGCAGCTCCACCGACAGTGTACCGTACGCTGGATTTTCTGCTTGAAAAAGGTTTGATTCACCGTCTGACTTCGATTAATGCGTACATCCCGTGTTGCCATCCGCGCGAAGGACATCAAGCAGCATTTCTGATTTGCACAGACTGTAAAATAGTCAAAGAAGCATCTGCTCAAGGCTTGATGGCGCAACTCGATGAATTGTCTGCATCCGATGGCTTTACTGCACATCACAGTATTATTGAAATTTCAGGGATCTGTCAGCAGTGCCGCAGCAAACACTAAATGTAAAGCCCATTGTGGCTTTAGAGCATGTTCATGTCCGAATCGATGAACGTGACATTTTAAAAAATGTGGATTTCGCCTTACACGAAAAAGAAATTGTCACATTGATTGGTCCCAATGGTGCAGGCAAATCCACGCTAATCAAAGTGTTGTTGGGTATTGTAAAACCTGTATCTGGCAAAGTGATCAGCACACAAAAATTAAAATTCTCATATGTGCCACAAAAATTTAATCCATCACACAGCTTACCGCTACGTGTGTGTGATTTATTGGCCCTAGAAAAATGTGATGCCAGCATTAAGCAAGAAATTATTCGTGATACAGGCATTGCCAAGTTACAACAATCTAAAGTTCAGCAACTATCGGGCGGCGAACGTCAACGTGTATTGATTGCACGGGCATTATTGCGTCAACCGAATGTATTGGTTCTGGATGAACCTATGCAAGGTCTGGATATCCAGTCTGAAGCGGAACTGTATGACTACGTGCGTAGCTTGCCAGAAAAATATGGCTGTGCGGTTTTGATGGTTTCTCATGATTTACAGTGGGTCATGCAAGGCACGCACCGTGTGGTTTGCCTGAACAAACATATTTGTTGCAGTGGCTTGCCTGAAAATGTACAGCAACATCCTGAATATCAAGCGATCTTTGGAACAAATCGTGTGTTCTATCAACACCATCACGATCACTGTGCGCATGGCGATAGTGCAACGCCTTGCCAGCATGACTCTCGTCCCCATATTCACCCTGAACCGGAAGCATAATCCATGATGGAATGGCTACAACTCCTTTTGCCAGCATGGATCATGGGCACTTTGCTGGTGTTCCTGACTGCACCCCTCGGCTGCTTGATGCTTTGGCGTCGCATGTCTTTTTTTGCAGACACCATGGCGCATGGCACTTTACTCGGTGTCGCCATTGCCGGTGCAATGAGTCTACCACTTTGGACAGGCGTTACATTGATTGCGCTCTTATTGGTTGCAATCTTATGGGTGTTACACGACCCTCGCTTGCCCAATGACGCTTTGCTCGCGCTATGTTCAGCAACACTCCTGTGCTCTGGCTTACTCTTCATACAACATTTGCCCAGCTTAAGACCTGAATTACTCAGCTATTTATTTGGTGATTTACTCACCATTTCTTGGTCAGATTTGCCTGTCTTTGCAATGGTGATCATTGTGGCACTGACCGTGCTGTATAAAAGTTGGCAATCGCAGATTCAGATTGCCATTGACCCCGATATTGCGGTCAGTGAAGGTGTCAGCGCTAAATGGCAACGTCTGATTTTTATGTTATTACTGGCATTATTTACCGTATTGGCTTTACGTGCTGTCGGCTCATTGCTGATGGGTGCATTGTTAGTGATTCCTGCATTAACCGCTCGTTTATTGGCAAATTCCCCGAAACAAATGGTGCTGTGGTCTTTCATCATTGCCCAAGTCGGTGTGACCGTGGGGTTATGGTCAAGTGCTGGTTTAAACACCTCTACAGGACTGACTATTGTATTAACCATGGCGCTGCTCTTTGCCCTGATTTTTATTCTGCAAAAATTTAAGAAAGTGGCTTAAGTAACAACGTTCATTGTTCAATTCGCGACATATCAAAAAAAAAGCCATGCAGTTGCATGGCTTTTTTTGCACGTCAAATACAATGTTCAGAATCATCTCACTGGATTTATTGATGCACCAAACTCAATAAACTCGCAGCACAAGCAAATAATACCGCAAAGGTTCGATTCAAATATTTTTGTTGTTTAGGTGATTTTAATAACCGCAGCACTTTTGCAGCGAGACCGGTATACCCCGCCATGACAATCAGATCAATGCTAATCATTGTTGCAGCCATGATGACATATTGAATCCATTGGGGTTTGGATAAATCTAAAAACTGCGGCAAAACCGCCAACAAAAATACAATCGCTTTAGGGTTGCTCATATTGACCAAAAAGCCATGTAAAACTAATTTTGAACGTGATTTATTTGGTAAATCTTGTTGGATTTCAATTGACTGTGTTGGCGCTGTCCACTGTAAATAAGCCAAATACAATAAATAGACCACTCCAAACCATTTCACGATCAGAAAAGCCCATGGTGTCGTCGCAAATAAGACCCCTGCCCCAGCTGCAACAATGGCGATCTGAACCAAAAGTGCCAATTGCAGGCCGATTGCATTCCAATACCCATGCTTAAACCCATAATTCAAACCACTCGACATAGACGCAATTGCACCTGCACCTGGGGAAACACTAATTACCCAACATGCCAACATGTATGCAATCCAGATTTGATAGGACATCATTAGCTCAAGTTTGAAATGGGTCTGTATTATATGACATTTACTCTATTTTCATGACAATAATGCACGCTAAAAGGCCAAATGAAGGCTACACTCTCAGCGCTGCTTAAGGCACAATATACACAGCCACTCAGAAATTATAATTTTTAGGAGCCATGAATGTCTGCTCAATCTGTAATTTTGCCATTACCCTCAGATCATGCTCGTTTTATTGTTTTACGTTTAAAAGATTTAACGATTAGCGAATTAAAAGAACAACTTGAAGACTTATTTAGCACTCGTGATCGTCTGATTACCCAACATCCTAATGCACAGATTAAAACAGCTGTGGCTTTTGGACCTGAACTTTGGGCACAACTTTATATTCAATCTCCAGCAGGCTTTAAACAACTTGATCCAATTCAAGGTTCATTTAACATGCCTGTAGCCCCAGCAGATGTACTGATTCACATTGCAGCACAGCGTACAGATATTTGCTTTGCTTTAAGCCAAGCTTTCTTTGATGGCATTCAAGATAAAGTGGAGGTTTTAGATGAGCGTGTTTGCTTCCGCAATTTCGATGGCCGTGACTTAACTGGCTTTATTGATGGTACTGAAAACCCTCAATTTCCAGATGACCGTGCTGAAACAGCATTATTAGCAGAAGATGCGGGTATTTTTGCTGATGGTTCTTTTGTCTTTGCACAGCGTTATGCACACAATTTAGATAAGTGGAAAAAGCTCAAAGTTGATGCACAAGAGCATGTGATTGGGCGTACCAAACTTGAATCGATTGAGTTGAACGAAGACGAACAACCTGAAAACTCACATGTATCACGTACCGTTGTTGAAGATGGTGAGGGTGAAGAACTCGCAATTTTGCGTCATTCATTGCCTTATGGCGATGGCCGCGGTGACCAAGGTTTGTTCTTTATTGCCTATACCAAAGATCTCAGCATTATCGACAGCATGCTGGTTCGCATGTTCGGTACGAGCGGTGACGGCATTCACGACCGCTTACTACATTTTGTAACGCCAATGGACGGAGCGTATTACTTTGCACCAAGTGAAGAGTTATTAGAAGAAGTTTTAGAAGATTAAATAAATAAAGCCGACGAGAGTCGGCTTTTTATTCTTAGAAAATCAAATTATTTTAAAATAAATTTTCTCTCCCTCAGAACATACTCTATAAAAAATTCCGGAAAAATTGTTTTTTGGATCTAAATCACTCATATAAGAATTACAATCCAATAAGTAAGTATTGTCTTTTTGTTTTTCCAAAATAATTTTTTGCGGTTGCTTAAATGAATATTCATCATAATATTCATTAAGGTAATAAATACTTTCTTTTGATTTAGATGATTCAACATCTTTAAAAGAATCACCTCCTCCTATTGGGTTCATCTTTCCATAGGATTGAAATATTTTATCGACATTAAAAATCAGATTTTCATTATTGTTTAACCGAGTTAACTTGGCCCATCCCATCTCAATATTTTCTATCATAAAAATTTTGTAAAAAATTTCGTAATTTTCACCATTTTTTTTGATAAAAAACTCATCATTATTTGGTTTATAAGCATTTAGAAAATAACTTTCATCTAGCACACTAGGCTTAAGAATTCTGCAATTCCGTTTGACATTGCATTGTTTAAACGCATAATAAAAATCAACTCTTTCATATATTTTCTCATTTTTATTACTAACTGCATTTAAATCAATATTTTGTTCGCGATCCGATGAATTACATCCTACTAACAAACTACAAGCTATTATTATATGATAAAAATTCATTGCATAATCTCAATATGCATAGCGCCCTCACCTTTTGCATCACCCGGAATAAATCCAGAAATTTTTCCTTCAGACTTAGCTTTAATACAGACATTTTTAAATTTTTGCCCTAAATTACTTAAGTTTGTATTCGAACCAAATCCATTACTATTTAATCCAATGTCTACTACATTCATCTTTTCATACTGAGTTTGAGATACACAATGCAGCGAAACTCTTAGTCCTTTACCTTGAAACTCAATAATTTTTTCAACCATTTTTTTTATGGTAGCATCTTTAGATAAGCCTTTTTTCTTACAATCATCACGTACTCTTTTTACTGCCTCACCAGGTGCACTGTAACTAATAGTTGTGTTGTACATTGCTCTTGCTTGTGATTCTGGAGTTCTTATAGTACTTGTGATCAGAATTTCTTTCATTCCCGCTTCCTTCGCAAGATACGCTAGTACATTTTTTGTTTTTTGACTAACAATATCTTTCCTCCACTGTTCAGCTACACCATTAAATCCAACATTAACTCCTTGTACTGCCAATGGTATTGAAGGTTTATCTATTTTTAAATCTATATCTTTCATTCCATTTCTGATTACATCATTAAAATGGACTATCTCCTTTTCAGATTCAAGTGTGATAACTTTTATATTCTGACCAACATTAGCTTTATGTATTTTTTTTCCTAATCCATGAGTACCACTTGAATGATTTCTTTTGTTACCTCTATATTCTATTAAATAATTACCACCACTAAATAGCTGATCAGTTTTTTTATCATATGTAAGAACACTGAACTCTGCTTCTTCATTATTGTCATTAACTGTAGTTTTTGGGTGTCCATCTTGACTTGTTGCTTGTGTTTGATCTCTTTTGGGAGTTTCATCTCGAGTTTGTTGCTCTTGGCTAGTATTTTTGGTTTTTGATGATTTTTTTTCAGCATTTATCAAATCTAAATCTTTACTTGCTTGTTCCAACACCTGAGAGTCAACATCTATGAATCTAATAGTTTTATTTTTATCGACTTTTATTGTTAATAAATTTTGACCATTTCTTAATTTATAATTTAAATCAAAACCTGGCATAGCATTTACAATTATCTTACCTTCATCATTAGTTTTTTTAGGGTATTCTTTACCTCTGTACCATTGTACTAAATTTAAATTTTTTATAGATTTTCCACTTTTTTTATGCCTAAAAATTATTTCAAATTTATGTAACTTAATTTGTATATCATATATTTTTTTATCATTTAATACAGTGAAAATTCCAACTTCTTGTTTGGAATCTCTTCCACTAACTAAAACTGCGATTTTTTCTCCACTTTCTGCCTGAATACCTTTTTCAACACCATCATTTTCAGTTGAGTGTTTTTTCTCTTTTCCCTTATATTTTAAAAAATAAGAAATTCTTGAAATCGGTTTTCCATCACTATCTAAAACTCTAAGATCAAATTTTACATCCAATTTATTAGAATTATTTTCTTGATTATTACTATTTTCAGCATTTCCTCTTCCGTCTTTATTATTTTGTGGTAGCTCCTGGTTATGTTTATCTGTTTGTGTTTTTATACCACCCATTCCATTATCTACTACAATTATGACATGATGGTTTTTTCCATCAGCAATCAACATTAATTCTTTATTATTTTCATCTTTCACAGATGAGCCATCAACAGAAAATCTTGCTCCCCATCCACCCTTTACTAAAATAGATCTAATAAAGCCCTCTTCATCTATTAACAAATTACTCATTGTTGGAATATATGTTGTCTTCTTATAACTTACATTGACTCTTGATCCCATTAATTTTTTAGCAGATTGATCGATGAATTTAATAAAAAATCGTGAAGTTCCTTTATACCTTATCCAGCACATATCATCATTTTCAGTACCATTTATTTTCACTTCTTCTGTTAATTCGTTGACAAAATTTGGTGGATATTTATAATTTTTTGGGTCCTTATTATTCAAAAATTTTTGAGCTTTTGGGCTATAATATAATACCACTCCATTTGTGAAATCTTCTTCTTCCCTCATGTAAATAGGGTACACAGCATCTATAATATCTTGAGTATCCTTTGAAACCTTATTAGAATTCATTTCAGCTTTAACCTTTTTTACAGCAGCCGTTTGTTCAGTTAAAGCATCAAAATCATCATATAAATATTGTATAATGCTTGTATGACCTACCCACTCACCAAACCCTAATCGATTCATAATACAATGTGCAACTGCTTTTTTTGAAGTAATGCTACAAACACCTGCTTCTCCAGAGATTGTTGCAACAAATGCTATAAATTCATCTGAATACTTCATTATTTTCTCCGCATGGTTTTATTATTGTTTTTTTAATTAATAAACTTGAATAATCATCTGCCAACAATATTAAATTACCATTTTCTAAAAATTTACTTTTCTTTTTAAAATAATTATAATAATCAAATCTTTGATTTAACCCCAAGTATTCCTTATCATTTAAATCAGCAATAATTTTTTTCCTACCAGTGAAAATTATCCTTGCATATATTTTCTTCTTAACACTATCACTTTCTATCAAACAATGATTATTTTCATTAAAAGCAATAAATTCATTAGTAGAATCTTCACTAGTTTCTCCATAAAAAAAGTTTACTTGGCATGGCGATCCACACGAAACTCTAACCCTAAATATATCACTATTAATCTTTGTGATAATTGGAGACTTAACATCTTCTAGCAATAATTTATTGTCCCCATCAACTACTCGGTAAATATTGCAACTTGATTCATATTTGTCTGTGCATTTTGAAACTATTTCAAAATCAGGCCCTTTGGCGTATATTATATTGTTGATAGAAAAGAAATTTATCAAAAACAATCCAATTAAAATATATTTATTCAAGATAATACCTTCTATATTTCTAAATTAATTTCATCACAAAGATGCATTTCGTCATCACATCCGCAACCTTGAATTTCTTCATCTAAAGACTCTGCATCCATTGCTGCATTTTTTTGATATAGAGTTATATAAGCACCTGGTACTAATGCCAGTTCTACATTTTCAATAGCATCACTATAAATACGTGCACTACTTTGTTGCTCAAACTGGTACTCAGCTTCAATTTTTTTAGAATGGTTAATAAGTTTATATTTCATATTTTTTAATATATTAGTATCAAATATTTGACTTAAGTCAAATCTCATACTATACAGCCCACTTTCAGGCAGCTTAGGCAATTGTGCATTTACAGTCGCTCCTCCCACAAAACTATGCTGCCCTGCCTTACTCTCAAACTTGCCACCTGTCGTGGTAAATATTCCACTGCCATTAATTTTGAGTTGTGAACCGCCTGCAGTCAGTACAATTTCTTTAGGACTGGTAATTTCAATTTTATCTTCTGTTGAAATGAGCTTAATCACCTTTCGTGCAATTGCTTCAATAGCATCATCTTGGGCTTGTAATTCAACTTTCCCTTTTGCGGCATAAGCACTCAGGCCCTTTTGAGCCGCAAACAGACTGATTTTGTCTTGTGCATGACCGACAATATTCTTTTGAGCACTGAAATTAATCGAACCTTGCGCACTTTCTGCAATATCCTGCGAGGCTTGTAAAACAATATCTTCCGGTGTAGTGAGTGCAATACCATTAGGTGATGCAAGCAACATCAACGCTTGGCGGAATAATTTGCCTTGTTCTTGTTTTACCGCTGTATTGGATTTTTCTAAACCTTGCGCATAGCCTTCCATAAAGCCTTGTACTTTTTCTAATGCTTTTATGGGTGTCATCGCTGGTGGCAAACCAAAACCACCATTATTCAACAAATCATCAGGGTTAAATTTGATGTCTTCGATCAATTTACCCACATCTTTTAATGCTTTTAATGGATCTTCTTTGAGGTTACTTTTCAGACTTGCAACCCGCCCTTGAATCACATCCTTACCATTTTCTTCAATATGATCTATGACAGACTTTAAGTTATCAAAGGCATCTTCGGCATCATTAAAGAATGCTTTAAATTCTTTTACTGTACTTTTGACATCATGTGCGATTGAACCCATTTCTTTGACAAAACTTTTGCAGTTTTTTAACGCTGCCAATGGGTCTCGACTTAGCTCCTCCTTGAACAAATTTAAAGTCGCTTTGACACCTTCGGCAGTACTTTTGATTTCTAAAGAGTTTATTAACTTCGGCAAACGATTAATCACATTTAATGCATCGGTCTGCTGCTTTACGGCTAAATCGCTCAGCATATTCATGCTCTGATGCCCTTGATTTAAAAGAGACTGAGCTTCAGCAGCAGCAAGATGATCGGCAACGGCTTTATCCTGCGCATAGGTACTAATAAGTAAACCTTTACCTGCACGCATTGCCCCCCAAGCATCCGTTCGCAGCTCAAAACCCTCTCCTCGACCATGGCTACTGTCTTGTTCTTTAGGATGGCTGAGATTACCTAAATTCAGCTGTGTCGCTGCATGACTACTTTGTAATTGGGTACTGATCTGCCCCGTCGTGTCATCAAAGCGCAGTTGGTTAAAGCCTGCTCCCGCAACTTCTTGCGAGCGGATACCACTGAGTTTTTTGGTTTCAGGAAGCTGACCTTTGAGGTCAAACATGGTCTGAGATCGTTCAGCTTCATGTATTCGTCCTACTACAAAGGGACGATCGACATCTCCCTCAAAAAAGTCGATAACCACAATCTCGCCAATACGAGGATGAAAACGTGCGCCATAACCTTCACCTGCCCATGGGGTCAGCACATCAACCCAAGCCGAGTCACTGTCATTATCATTACTCCCTGCTCCACCATCATGACTATGGTCATCGCTGCGGGTGAACGTAAACCGAACTTTGATACGCCCCCAAGCATCGACATATATACTTTCACCTTCTGGACCGACCACTTTAGCCCGCTGTGGAAACGCAGGTGGCCGGTGTAATAAAGGATCATATTCAGGCACCACAGAAATTTGCCGACGGACCACATACAGCTCGTTGGCCTGCCTTTCATCCCCTAAAGATAGCCAACGGCTCGCGGCAAGTAACTTTTCTAATTGAACCAAAATATCTTTGGGTAAATTATTCTGGTTATAAAATGCTTTGCCCAATATGAGAAATTCACGATCTGTCGTTTGATGTTGATCGATTTCAGGATGATTTTCTAATTCAAACCAATACCCAACTTGTGCATCCCTTACGCTACTGCTGGCGGTAAAATATTTGGCTTGTAATTCCTGATATTGATTGAGTTGCCGATTCAACTGATCCAATTGCTGTGTATTTGAAGTGGTCGCCTGATCTGCACCTTTAAGGTCGGTTGTCCAAGCCGAACTCATGGTCCACGCCTGCTCTAAACTTAAGGTTTCATTGTGCTGTTGCTCACTCTGTGCATGGGCGCTTAAGAGTGGATTACTTTGGTCTTGTGCCAATTGTTGAGCTTGCCAACGCTGCGTTTGAATCGTGGTCGATTGTAAAAAACGTTCTGCCACAAAACTGGTGATCGTGTCCAAGCGTTCCGTGGCATGACTCCGATGAAAGCGAATTTTTTTCCGTTCCAAAGCACTATAAGCTTGATTGGTATCAATTAAACGCAGCTGCTGTGCTTGCATTGGTGCAGCCGAAAATGCAACAAATAACTCAGCTTCATCAATTAACCAATTGATCCCTTCACTGCGCCAAAGGCGGGTTAAAAATGCATAATCACTTTCATTCGCCTGCATGGTAAATGGACGCACATCATAAGTACGTGCCAGCCCCTCTAAGTTCAAGCTTAAACTGGCAGCAAACAGCGCACTTTTTTTCTGCCATTCACTAAAAATAATCTCGGTCATCTCCCGTACCGATTTATTCATAAAGACACGGCTGTTACGACGCTTATGCCAGAGTGCTGTGGCATCCTCAATCACCAGCTTATAAACGGTCAATGCACCATCACTTTGACCTTGGCTTGCACCTGTAATCACACCAGTCAGGCGACTGAGTTGTCCCAAATCTGTCACTTGATCGACAGCCACTCGGCCGCCTATAAACTGCTTTAAAGCCAAATGAGCATTGGTCGAGAGACAAATAATTTCCGCACGAAAGCCTTGATTGATACGGTGTTGACCTTCAATCCGTTGAATAAAAACTTCGGTGTTTAATGGTTCATTTGAGAAATGAATGTGTAGCGCACGTTTCTGTACGCTAAAGCCAAAGTTTTCCACCATGGCGTGAATATTTTTAAGCATTGTTATTATGTATTTAATTTTTTTAATGACGGCATTTTAGGAAATGTTTATTTTTTCGTCTACCCTATTTTGCAAATAATTTGTTGAATTCTTCTTTTTGGCTTTCACATCACTTTAGGATTCAAGTGAATAGGAACATCAATACTGGATCATTTTTGCTGAGCTAACTTTTCGCAGCCGCTGAGATGCTGCTACACTCAAAATGCAATCTATAAAAAATTTTAAGCTCCATGATCACAATTGAATCCAAACTGCCTGCCCAAGGTGTGACTATTTTTAGCGTTATGAGTGCAATGGCGCAGCGTCTAAATGCACTGAACTTATCTCAAGGTTTTCCTGATTTTCCTGCACCTCCAGCACTGTTAAATGCGCTAAGTGATGCGACGCAACAGGGTTTTAACCAATATGCACCCGGCGATGGACTGATGCATTTACGTGAGCAATTGGTCCAACTGTTTGCCCATCGAGACCAATTAAATATTGACCCTCACACCGAAGTGACCATTACCCCGGGTGCAACCATTGGTATTTTTAGTGCCATTCAAGCTGTGGTTCATGCGGGTGACGAAGTGATTATTTTCGACCCGAGCTATGACAGTTATGCGCCCAGTGTAAAATTGGTTGGGGCTCATCCCATTCACATTGCCTTAGAGACGCCCCATTTTACTGTGGATTGGAATCGTGTTGCCGCTGCGATTAACGATAAAACCCGGATGATTATTGTCAATACACCGCACAATCCAACAGGTGCTATTTGGGATCGTGAGGACTGGCTCAACTTGATCGAACTGATTCGAGATAAAAATATTATTGTGCTGTCGGATGAGGTTTATGAGCATTTAATTTTTGATGGTCGTCAGCATCTATCTGCTTTGTCATTTCCTGAGCTGCGTGAACGCAGTTTTGTCGTGGGCTCATTTGGTAAAACTTTTCACGTCACAGGTTGGAAAACCGGTTATTGCATTGCAGCGCCAGCCTTGATGCAAGTGTTTCGCCAAATCTATCAATTTGCCAATTTCTGCGGTGTTACGCCCGTACAAATGGCACTGGCTAACTTTATGGCAGAACATCCTGAGCATATTGCTGAATTGGCCGATTTTTACCAAGCCAAACGTGACCGTTTCAATGCCGGCTTAAGCCACTCTAGATTTGAGTTGATTCCATCGGCAGGTACCTATTTCCAAAACCTTGATTACAGTGCCATACGCCCAGATTTAAGCGATGTGGAAATGTGTCAGTTGTTGGCAGAACAATATAAAATCGTGGCGATTCCTGTCTCGGTATTCTATCAAAAACCGCCGGAAAATTTACGATTATTACGTTTCTGTTTTGCCAAACAAGATGCCACCTTAGATCGAGCTGCAGAGATTCTCTCCGCGGTTTAAAGCCGTATCTGCCCAAACGTTTTTTAAAACAGACATGTAGAAATAATGAAGCCTTGGTTACTCAAAAACTAAGGCTTTTTTGAATGCCAACATGATAGTGTTATCAGTAACTTAAAATCATAAAAAGCCGCGTCTAGGACCTGAGCATGTCAAAACAACAGTCCCTCGTTACTCAGCAAAATTTATGGAAAACGTTTTTAGTTTTTCTGGTGCCTTTGATCGCCACCAATATTTTGCAGAATTTATCTGGGACCATTAACACCGTTTTTGTCGGTCAGATGCTTGGGGTGCATGCCATTGCAGCCGTTGCGGTATTTTTCCCGATCTTGTTCTGTTTAATGGCTTTTGTGATTGGACTCTCGGCAGGTGCAACCGTGTTGGTGGGTCAAGCTTGGGGCGCGCAAAACCTTGAAAAAGTTCGTACTGTGGTGGGTTCCACCCTTTTTATGACCTTGATTGGTGGCAGCATTATTGCCTTTTTAGGGATGATATTTGCCAAGCCCATTTTATTGGCCTTAGGCACAGCCCCAGACGTGATGCATTTATCTTTGCCTTATGTGCAATGGATGCTTGCGGGTAGTCCACTACTCTTTATTTATATTATTTACACCTCGATTTTGCGTGGGGTCGGTGACAGTACAACACCGCTGATTGCGTCAGGTATGACCATTGGTTCAGGGCTGATCATTACACCAGTACTAATTGCAGGAAAATTTGGATTTCCAAGTTTAGGTATTATTGCCCCTGCCATTGCCAGTCATATCGGCTTTTTAATTGCCTTGGTATTTTTATATTTCTACTTAAAAAAGAAAGATCACCCGCTCAAACTCGACTTCGAGTTGATTCGTCATATTCGCCATCAACATGATCTCAGCAAAATTATCTTAAAACTAGGCATTCCTACGGGTATTCAGATGGTCACGACCTCTGTGGCTGGTCTCGTGATTGTCGGTTTAGTTAACCGCCATGGTGCTGATGCTACTGCTGCATATGGCGCGGTCAATCAGGTTTTGAACTATATCCAATTCCCGGCCTTGTCCATCGCGATTGCGGCTTCTATTTTTGCAGCACAAGCCATCGGTTCAGGTCATTCTGAATTAATTAATCGTGTGAAACGTACGGCCATCGGGATGAATTTCATTATTACTGGTATCTTGGTGGCATTGGGCTATTTGTTCTCTAAATATTTAATGGCGCTGTTTATTACAGATCCTGAAGTTGTGGTTCTCGGTCAAGAATTGCTGTTCATTGTGCTTTGGTCGATTTTATTTTTTGGTGCCAGTGCGATTTTTGCTTCCATTATGCGGGCCAGTGGAACGGTGACCGTGCCGATGATTATTAATATTATGGCGATTATTTGCATTGAAGTGCCGTGTGCCTACCTATTTAGTGAATGGTGGGGCTTAAAAGGCATTTGGTATGCCTATGCCTTGGCCTTTGTCAGCTTATGTATTTTACAAGGGCTGTATTACCAACTGGTATGGAGACGAAAAGCCATCAAAGTATTGCTATAAGGCTCGCTAATAGCGTTCAATGCCAATCCGCAGCTTTGCATCTCAATATGGAAAATCTTGTACGGATCCATGCATAAAGTTTGCCGTTAAACTGCTGTTTATTTTTCAACATTTGGTTTTATATCCTGTTGATTTATCTACACCTAGAACCAATTAAAATTAAAAATTGCATATTTTCAAACAATTACGGTTTGGCATAGATTTTGTTCTTATCCCTTTTATCTTTTAAGAATAATTGGGATGAGAAATTTTTTATGTCTAAACGTCAAATAAAGCTTGGGGCTTTTATTCCAACCACCTCACAGCATGTCGCGGGTTGGCGTCATCCTGAATCTCGCCCACAAGATCATCTCAATATTGATTATGCAATTGAACTGGCAAAAACCGCAGAACGTGGTTTATTCGATGCCTACTTTCTTGCCGATGGTCTGTCTGTCCGTTGGAGTTCTGCTGTCGAAGGTGAGAAAGGTTTGGGCGATAAAGGCGTCGGCTTTGAACCTGTTACATTGTTTGCAGCCCTGTCTGCTGTGACGCAAAATATTGGCTTTATTGCCACAGCGTCCACGACTTATGAAGACCCCTACATTTTGGCGCGAAAATTCGCTTCTTTAGATCATATTTCTAAAGGTCGTGCTGCGTGGAATGTAGTAACGACAGCCTCTGCCGATGCCGCAAAAAACTTTAACATTCAGCAGCACCCTGAACCCAAAGAGCGTTACGAACGTGCCGATGAATTTATTGAGGTGACTCAAAAACTTTGGGACTCATGGGAGGATGATACCTTCCATTACAACAAAGAAACTGGGCAATTTTTTGATGCCCGAAAACAACATCAGCCCAATCATCAGGGCCAATACTATCAGGTACTGGGTGCTCTCAACGTCTCTCGCCCACCGCAAGGCTATCCGGTGATTGTTCAAGCAGGACAATCTGAAGACGGTCGTGAACTAGCCGGTAAATATGCCGAAGTGATTTTTACAGCACAGCAGAACTTAGCAGATGCGCAAGCCTTTTATCGTGATGTCAAAAACCGCTTAGTGAAATATGGCCGCCATGCACATGACTTGAAAATTATGCCGGGGGTTTCGATTTTTGTTGCCAATACAGAGCAAGAAGCCCAAGAAAAATATGACTTTTTAAATAACTTAATTCACCCAGAAGTGGGTTTAAGTTTATTGTCTGCTTTGGCAGGCGGCATTAATCTGGCCAAATTTGATCTAGATGCCCCTTTCCCGAAAATAGAAGATGCAGACATTAATTTCTCCAGTCGTCAGCAAATGATGATTGATATTGCCCGGAAGCACAATTTTAGTATTCGTCAGCTCTATCAATATATCGCTTCAGCCCGTGGACATTGGACCTTGATTGGCACGCCTGAACAAGTCGTAGATCAACTGCAAGAATGGTTTGAGAATGACGCTGCCGATGGTTTTAATGTCCTACCGCCAACAACACCTGCGGGGTTAAATGATTTTGTCGATCTCATCGTTCCTGAACTGCAACGTCGCGGTCTATTCCGAACGGCTTATGAAGGCAAGACCTTACGAGAAAACTTAGGTTTAAAACGACCTGAAAACCAATATGTTTTAGAAAAAAGACATACCTCCCAAGCCTCATAAACCAACGTTTAATAAAACTGAAAAACAAATGCCCCAACTGGGGCATTTTTATGGACTGATATTAATCTAACTTAAGCGATGATCATACTGACCTATATTTGATAAGCCTAAAAAAAGCCCTGAATTCAGGGCTTTTACATTGTCTAGGTGATGGTCAATTCAGACTTACCATGCAAATTTATAATCGGCAAATCGGTTAGATAAAGGTTCAAGCAACTGATCTTTTACTGGATCACTAAAGTCAGTCAAAATGTCATTTTTAATATTGATCAGACGGACATCTTCGCGTTTACGCGGATGGGCTAAATGAATATCTACAATACGTTTAATTCGTCCCGGATGTGGCTGCATGACCACTACCCGATCACCCAAAAATACCGCTTCTTCGACATCATGGGTGACAATGATCATGGTGATTTTTTCACTTTGCCAGATTCGCTGTAATTCATCCTGTAAATTTTGACGCGTCAACGCATCAAGTGCGCCAAAGGGTTCATCGAGCAGTAAAATCTGTGGTCGATTCACCAAACTACGGGCAATCGCCACACGTTGATTCATCCCACCAGACAACTGCGAAGGATAAGCATCTTTAAATTGGGTTAATTTGACCAACTCTAAATGTTCATCAATCAATACATCTTCTTCTGCACGGCTAAACTGGCTTTTATGCAATGCAATCCGTACATTTTCCCGTACTGTCAACCATGAAAACAGGCGATGATCTTGAAACACGATACCACGTTCCAAACTCGTGCCCTGTATAGGCTGACCATCAACCAAAATCTGGCCCTGAAACTGACGCTCTAGACCAACCAACAACCGTAATAATGTGGATTTTCCGCAGCCACTACTTCCCACAATACTAATGAACTCACCCGGCTGAATATTCAGGTTAATGTCCTTAAGTACGGTTAAGTCTTCTTGCTTTTGTGTGGGATAATGTTTCGTTAGCTGCTGAATAGAAACCGAACCAGCTTGTTCTACGCTCATATCATTATTCTCTATTTGTGCTGACAAACTTTGCTGGACTAAACCTTAGAGTTTAGCCAGTGACACTTCCGTCGATTTAATTAACACCACCACCTCTGAACCTACTTTTAAATCTAAATCCTTCACCGAACGCGTCGTGATCACGGACGTAAAAAAGCCCGCTTTGGTTTCCACATCAATTTCTGAAACCACAGGACCTTCTACGATTTCATTAATCACGCCTTTGAATTGGTTTCGCACATTTACTGAAGTAATCGCCATTTTAATTATGCCTTTTGTTATTTAGAGAGCTTTACTATAAAACAGCTCAATCACTTGCTATATCTTGATTTATCCTTTAGTTATCCCGATTTTATTTATCTTAAAATCAGATAAATAATCCACACATGAATTTATCGGTGAAACTGATATTTAAATATCGAATTATTATTTATCTTTTATTTTTAAATCTTTCATCATGATCTGCATTTTCAACAACTATAAGAAACGATATGTCTATTTTGACCCATCCTGCAGTGCCCTCTGCACTGAAACATAAACGGGCAACAGCGACGGTCTTTGCAGACCCGTTATCGCAAGCGTTGTTGTCTCGAATTGAACAAATTGCACCAAGTGAGGCCAATGCACTCATCATTGGTGATACAGGCACAGGTAAAGAATTGGTTGCACGCCAAATCCACCAATTGAGCCATCGTGCCAAAGGTCCATTTATCGCAGTGAACTGTGGTGCCTTTACCGAATCATTAGTCGAAAGCGAATTATTTGGACATGAAAAAGGAGCCTTTACAGGGGCAATTAATAGCCGTGTCGGTTGGTTTGAAGCAGCCCATAATGGCACCTTATTTTTAGATGAAATTGGTGACCTGTCCTTGCCTATGCAAGTCAAATTACTCCGTGTTTTACAAGAAAGAGAGATCGTTCGAGTCGGCTCACTCAAATCCATTCCAATTAATGTCCGAATCATAGCCGCAACCAATGTTGATTTAGAGCATGCCGTACAGGACGGGCGTTTCAGGGAAGATTTATTCTACCGCTTACATGTGGCGTTGCTACGCATTCCACGTCTCTCAGAGCGTCGTGGTGACATTTTGCCTTTGGTTAAACACTTCATTCAGGTCTATCAAACCAACCCACATGACACACCATTACGCCTCAGCCCATTGGCGCTCAAGAAACTCCATTTACATAGCTGGCCGGGAAATATTCGCGAATTAGAAAATACCATTCAACATGCGATTTTAGTCAGTGAAAAAGGTGTGATTGAACCAGAAGATATTAGTTTTTCGAGTATTCAAAGTGCATCGTCGTTTTCGCGTGCAGAACCTTTTAACTTACAAAATGCCACCTCTGCTGTAGCCAACATCAAAGATATTCAAGATGCTGGACAGTTACTTGAGCAGACCTTTTTACAAATTTTTCAAGCCGCAAATCAACTTAAGCATGACAATATTAATGATCTGATTGAAGAAAAATTTATCCGAAGTGCGTATCAGCACTGTCAATACAATCAAGTGCATACGGCTCGTTTGCTTGGAGTGACAAGGAACGTGATTCGCACTCGCCTAATTAAATATGGCTTATTATAAATAAGTCATATTTTTATTTACTCCACATTAAAATAATAATCCCAAAAACTGATACATAAATATTCATCTACATTATTCTTTATTCATTGCATTATTTTAAGTATAAAAAATCAGTAATAAAAAACCTCGGTATATCCCGAGGTTTTTATTTATTTTTCCATTTCGTATAGATTATTCCACGGGGTTTCGTTTCCACGCTGTAAAGTATTTTTCTAGTCCAATCAAGAAATAGTTAAAGGATAAGCCTACGAGGGTAATGACTAATATGCCTACAAACATTTGTGGAATTTCAAAGCTAAATTGCGAATAAATAATCAGATATCCCAGACCTGCTTTGGCACCAAACATTTCTACTGCAACTAAGGCCAAAATCGAAATCGCCCCTGCCAGACGGATACCGACAAAAATCGTCGGAACCGACGCAGGCAGAATCACTTTTCGAAACAATTGATAGGGTTTTAGGCCCATGGTTCGTGCCGATTTAATCAGTAAAGTATCGACCGTTTGTACGCCTGTAATAGTGTTCAATAAAATCGGCCATGTGCATGCATACACCAACAGGCTGATTTTTGAAGTTTCACCAATACCTAAAAATAAGATGAACAGCGGCATTAATGCCAATGCTGTGGTATTTCGAAACAATTCTAACAATGGATTTAAGGTTTCAGCCACGAGCTTGTACCAACCAATGATGAGACCTAAAGGAATTGCGATCGCTAGGGCCAAAATGAAACCAATAATGGAACGCTTTATACTGGCCAAGAAATGGATGCCTAATTGACCGCTTTGATATAGCTGCCATGTAGTTTCCAATACCACAGATAACGGCGGTAAAAAAGCCGGATTGACCACACCACTCCGCGGCAGAATCTCCCACAGCAAGAAAAAAGTTACAATGGCAATGGTGCGTTTAAAGACCGTGTTTAACCAAGTGAATTGTAGTCTGGGTTTAATGTCGTTATACGATTGCGTATAACTGATGGCTTGTTTAGTCGATAACATAAATAAATCCTCTGAATATTTTAGTTATGTGCAAGCTGTTTATGTTTTTCGAGGGCTTGCGCTTTAATCACTTCTTCACTGAGCAATGACCAAATTTTATGGCGAATTCGGCCATATTCAGGCAATGAACGGACATCTTCACTAGAACTGCGCAGGCTTTGCGGAATTTCAATTACTTCCTTAATCCGCCCCGGTCTTGAGGTCATAATCGCCACACGCTGGCTCAGATAAATTGCTTCATCAATACTGTGAGTAATAAAAACAATGGTTTTTTTCGAACTTTTCCAGATATTAATCAGCTCAGCTTGTAAGGTTTCTCGGGTTTGCGCATCTAGGGCAGCAAAGGGCTCATCCATTAATAAAATTTCTGGTTCATAAGCCAAACTTCGGGCAATCGCAACCCGCTGTTTCATCCCGCCGGAAAGCTCATTCGGATAATGCTTTTCAAAGCCACTGAGACCCACAAGCTGCAAATAGTATTCGGCTTTTTCACGGCGTTCTTTTTTTGCTACGCCTTTGGCTTCTAGACCAAATTCGATATTTTCCAGTGCGGTTAACCATGGATAGAGCGCATATTGCTGAAACACAATGCCACGGTCTAAACCCGGTTGAGTAATCTGCTTACCACTCAGTAAAATCTGCCCTGCAGACGGTTTGGTTAAACCCGCAATTAAGTCTAATAATGTAGATTTTCCACAGCCACTTGGCCCCACGATTGAAACAAATTCACCCGGCTGAATATCCAAAGTGACATTTTCTACAGCAACAAATTCAGGCTTATAGTTTTTACTGCCGACATGGTTCTGTGCAGGAAAAACCTTACGCACGTGATCTAAATGTAATGCACTGGTCATTGTTATATTCCTTTTGATTTTGGGTCTTGCGCATAGGGATTAAATTCATTGCTATAGATGCGACTGACCTCAATTTGATTTGGTTTTAATTTGTGTTCTTTTTCTAAGGCACTCACCCATGGGGCAAAATCCTGATCTTTTTGCACACCACCCACTTCGTGGACACCTGTGCCTGTGTAATATGGAATCAGTGCTGTATTTTCATTGCGTTGACGTTTTTCGATAATACTTTCCATACGGGCAATGATTTGCTCTTTCGGCGTGTTGTGTAGCCATTCTTGAGCTTTGGCCACGCCACTGACAAAGGTGCGAGCCAACTCGGGATGCGCTTGAATAAAATCTCCGCGCATCGAAAAACTGCCTGCGGTAAAGGGGCCGTATAAGTCAATATCTTTAAAGATGCTACGTACACCACCATTTTTTAAGGCCCGTTTTTCCAAAATGCCAGAGAACACTGCAATATCAATTTGCCCATTCCGTAGAGCTTGTTCTGAGCTCACGGGTGGCAACATAATCAGTTCGACCTGACGGATTTCATCATCAGTTAAGCCATGACGGGCCAAATAATCTTTCACCACAAAGTCATAATGTGCCCCATAGGCATTCACTGCGACTTTCTTGCCGATAAAGTCTCGTGGGCCACGAATAGGACTATTTTCTAGCACGTAGAAACCCACGTTTTGTTCAGCATCACTGCCATAAGATGCCACTACGGGGACCACATCTAGACCCGCGGCAATAACTTTCACCACAGCACCATTAAAGGCGCCAGCGAAATCAACATCTCCTGCCACCAAGGTAAGTAAATCTTGTGGCCCACCTTGTACTGTACCGACATAATTGAGTTTAACGTCACCTAAATAGCCCAAGTCTTGTGCCAATTCAGGTAAGGACACCAGTCCCGGATAGCTTTGATAGCGTAGTTCTTTTAAAGCCACTTGCTGAGGTTCATCCACTTGCTGCGTGCTGCAACCAACCAAGACTGTGCCACCGACCAACGCTGCAAGGAACATATTGCGCCAGAGTTGAGGAATTTTATGGATTGTCATTTTTTTCATTGTTATGTTCTCCTATCCAACCTGCTGCCAAGCTAAAACTTTACGTTCAACCCAAGTCAGTACCGTATTGAGCAACACGCCTACAGCACCAATCAGCAACATGCCAAAAATAATCAGTTCGACATCAAAAGCCTGACGCCCTTGAATCACGATATTGCCCAGACCATTGCCATAGTTCGCCAATAAAAATTCAGAGCCGATGGTGGCAAGCCATGCGAAAATCAGCCCAAGTTGTAAACCGACAAAAATCTGCGCCGAAGCACCGGGTAATATCAATTTACGAAACGCGTATGTCTTGGGAAATTGGTAGACTTCGGCCACTTCACGATATTTATGCGAAATACTGCTCACACCTTCAAAGGTGTGTAGCGCCACGGGATAAAACACCGATAAGGTAATAAACAGCACTTTGGCGCCATGTCCCTCACCTAAAAAGGTCGAAATTAGTGGCAACCATGCAAACAGCGAAATTTGACGCAATACATGAAAGCTCGGTGCAAATAACCAATTCGAAAGGCGTGAACTCGCGATTAAGATGCCAAATAACACACCCGCTATCGCACCTATGCCATAGCCGATAAAATTTCGCGCCAAACTTTCGCCAAAGCCTGTCAAAAAGCTCGGTTGTTGGAGCACGGTTACTGCTTTTTGCAGCACGAGCCATGGACTAGGAATCAACTTTGGATCAACCCAATTTTGCTGTGAGGCTACTGCCCACAGTGCGATAAATGCCACAGGTAGAACGAGTGCTTTTGCTGCTTTAACTAAGACTTGGCGCGCTGCCCCGTTTAATAAAAGGATGCTCATGAGTTCCCTCCTACTCGGGTTGCGTGAAAGCGCGCAGTTTTTTCTAACCAAACCAGCAAGGTATCTAAGACATAGCCCGTAATACCAATCAGAATGATCGCCATGAAGATCAAGTCCATCTGCATTAGCTGACGTCCCCATACCATGAGATAACCAATCCCTTCACTACTTGCTAATAACTCGACAAAAACCAATGCCAACCACGCCTGCATAATGCCTTGACGTAAACCACTGATCACACTGGGTAGTGCAGCTGGGAAAATCACTTCTTTGAGTTTCTGCCAATTGCTGTATTGGTAAACCTCTGCCACTTCCATCAAACTATTTGGCACATGAGTAATGCCCTTATAGGTTGCAATCAACAGCGGTGGTAACACAGCCAATGAAATAGCGACAATCTTCAAAGCCTCATCGATGCCTAAGAAAATCATCAATAATGGAATCCAGCCAACAATCGGAAATTGCGCAACAAGATTCACCGTCGGAAAAATAAAGTCCCGACTACGCTTTGCTAATCCCAACACAGTACCAAGCAAAATCCCGACACTGGCACCAAGCAAGACACTCCATAAAATACGTTTGGCACTGATGGCAAAATGAAAACTCAATTCACCGCTTTGCCATAATTCAACTGTGCTTTGCCACACCAAACTCGGTGCAGGTAAAATTTGCTCTGGCAACCAATGTTTGAGTGTTGCCACATACCACAAACCGAACAATAAAACTGGCATCAGGAGTCCACACGCCACTTGCAAAGTTAGTTTTAAATAGGTCTTAAAAAAATCCAACACACTTCGGTCACTTTGCAAGGGAACCGAATGTGCAGATACATCCGTAAGGCTCATAATTCTTGTCCTTTTACGCTCTGTTCTGAGACATCAGGTTTTAAAAATTGAATAAATTCCTGATCTTTGCTGATCAAAATAATCAGACCAATAAACACCAGCCCGATCGGTAAAAATAAATTTTGTAGTCCAACCTGTGCGCCAAATACGGCGCCTATCAAGCCACCCAACAGTCCACCCGAAGGTCCGACGAGGGCTAAAATTGGAGAAATCTTAGCCATCGCGGTTTGCTCACCGACTCGGGCGAAAGACATAAAATTGGCGATATGCAACATACCGAGCCCTAGTCCAAACATGACCGAAGCAGGCCACATCAACAGCGTGATTTTGGTTAAGGCTAAAATCAGTAATGCCGTTGCCATCAGGCTTAGGCCAATCAAATAAAATTTTTGATATCCCATCAGCTCAGCCAAACCGCCCATGCTAAACAGCGATCCCACAAACACAATGCCTTGTACTGTCAGCAGCATCACTGCCATTGGCTCCGAAAGTGCAAAACTTTGGATAGCAATCACCACAATGAAAAAGCCAAAGTAGTTATTTGCCACGCTGCTCAAAAATTCCAATATGCAAACAATCCGCAGTGAGGCATGGGTTTTGATGAGTGCCAATGGCGCCACAATATCCCGCCATTGAAAATGCGGGCGATTCGTCGCTTGCGGAGTGCTACGTTGAAAGCACCACGGAGCCAACAGCAAGGTGCCTAAAAAAAGCAAAGACACCACATAAAAACTTCCGCCATAGCCGAAATGCTCGATCAACAACACGCTCAATGCAGGTGCAATCAGGAAATATCCCATCATGTGCGAACCGCGAAACCAACCCGCACGGGCTGGACCTAAACGCTTTAAATTGCTCAGAAAAACGGTATTGATCGAAACAAAACGCATAGGTAAGACAAAACTCACCAAGGCTGTCACCGCAAAGAGGTACCATGCACCAGCTTTGAGTGGCGTTAAGCTATAGACCACAGCGCCCAACACACTGCCGATGCAGAATATTTTCAAAGACCCAAAGCGCTGTACCAACACGCCAATCGGCAATGCCATGATCAAAATGCCAAAATTTTGCGCTGCAGAAATTAGCCCCAATTGCAATTCGGTGGCTTCTAAATGCACGGCATACAAGGAAATTAATACCCGTGCGACACCCACACCCAGTCCAGCCAAAATCGTGAGCAGCACAAAACTGCTCATAAATTTGGTGGTTAATGGACTGGTAATTACATTGCTTTCAATCGGACGACTCATGGCTGCGACTTACTTCGGTTGACCTTGAGCATTAAATTGGCGCCAGTAACCCTCTAACTTCAGCTCTTTCAAGGCATTATTTAGATACTTCGGCTCATACCACGTTTTGGTATCCACATCACGACGGATTAAACGAGCGTCTTTGGCAATTTTTAAAGCACTGTCAATTTGTGAACGATGGAATTCATCGAGTAATGGTGTAGTACGGTCTTTTAAATTCCAGCCATCCCACGTTTTTTGATAATCCACCAACGGAATGCCACTTTGTGCCCAAAGTTTATATTGCGCACTACGGTTGGCTTCTTGAGAACTCCACTGCGCTTGTTTAATCAGTGTCGTCACGACACGTTGCACCACCTCTGGATATTGTTTTTCAAAACTTTCTGTCACCCAAAAGTGCGCAATCGGTGCAACTTTTGGATCTTTAATTTCAACTAAAGTTTTCGCCACTCCACGCGCTTGCAAACTAAATGGTGAAGTAATCGTGGCATCAATATCACCTGTCGCTAAGGCCGTACGTGCCGAATATGCATCTTGCGAAATCACTCGTAAATCGCGCTCAGTTAAATTGTATTTTGCTAATACACGGTTAAAGACGATCTGACCATTGGTGCCTTTAAAGACGGAGAATTTTTTGCCTTTTAGATCTGCAAAGGATTTGGCATTAGAGCCGGCAGGCACCACCACATAAGTTGGGCCAAAACGCCCTGTTGAAAACAACACTTTGGTTTTTAATCCCGTCGAACGTCCAACCAATGAGGGCAAATCTCCATGCAATGCAAAGTCCACTTTGCCATTGGCTAAAGCTTCGTTGGTTGCAGGGCCTGCTCCTGGGAAAAAGAGCCAATTCACCTTAATGCCATCTTTTTTAAATTCTTGTTCGAGTACACCTCGTAAATGTGCTGTAGCTACAAAACTACCGCCCACTTTGGGTTTACCCCCCTCACCCGCAGCTGATACAGAAATGCGAATTTCTTTGGGATTAGCAGCATGCAATTGAACGCTTAAACCAAGTGCTGAAAGTGCCAAGAAAGTGGCTGCGATTTTTTTAGAAAAGTTATTCATATCGAATGTCCTTAATGATTTAAATTTTTGAATTAAAAGGTGTACTGAACTTGAGCTTGCAGCTCATTGGTGTCTTTTTGATTTGCCGTTTCGACATCGAACAGGTAGTGATTCAGCTGTAATTGGAATTTTGTAGTTTGCGCAAAAAATAGGTTTAAGCCCAAAGAGTGAATGTCATATTCACCAATACGACCGCTCGCGGTGTCGAGATAGCTTGCGTTGTTTTTATTCGGGTTATAGCGGTCAAAACGGTAATAACCTTGGACTGACTTCGGCCAGAAATCATCAAATTTGGCGTTGGATTTAATACTGTTGTAGAACTGATCACCCAAGGTGTAGAAAGCGGTAAAAGTATGCCCTTCCGCTTTGGCTTCTTTGATGTCTTGGGCTACGGTGTCGACATAATCGGTCTTGCCTTGCAGATATTCATAGGTCACGCCAAATGGGGCGTGGTTATAATAAATATCGAAACCCAAACGATTGCGTTTTGCAGCATTATCAGTGATTCCGCCGGCTGAAATTTTCGATTCGCCTTTGATATAAGAGGCCCCAAACTTCAACTCACGGAAAATGCTGGCGTAGTCCACTGGCAAGGTAAAAGCCACACGACCGATATAATCTTTGCCGTTGTTGTCATCCGCCTTATTACTGGCATTCCCATTGGTTACCCCTAAGGCATACTCAAACAGCGGCGCACGGTAGTTCGATGCAAAGTCGACAAAAGGTTTGGCATCTCCACGGACGATAAATCCATTTTGACGATTAAACAGTCCTAAAAAGGTCGAAGCTGCAGCGGTACTAATGGTTGGACGCAAATCTTCAGGAGACTGCACATCTAGACCAAAGGGCAATAACTGCTGACCGAGCGTAAAGTTGAGTTTGGCTGTTTCGGGGCCCGCATTGGTGGCAAAAGCGTTATAGCGAACAAAGGCATCCAGTAAATTAAAGTTACTGTTATTAGTGCCATCATTGCGTTTGCCATAACCAAAGGACAATTGATAATCGAGGTTTTTGCCTTCGTTATAATCACGAAATAAATTCCCGCGCACACCGATCAGCGCAGTCCCAATATCAAATGTTGATTTGGTTGCACCCAACACACCCGTTTCATCGAGCGCACTGGCACGTAGTTGAACCGTGCCATACAGGGTTGTGTCACGGGTCGATTTGGTGGTTTGACGTTCATATTGACGTGACTGATCGTACTTATAGTTTTCAATATCTGCACGTAAGCCGTCGATATCTTCGGATGTTGCTGTGGTTACTTCTGAAACCTGCGTTTCACCTTCAACATCAGCGACGTTGGTCGTATCGTCTATCGTCACCGCGGCCGTTTCGACGACTTTACTTTTCGTCGCACCAGATTCCACTGCATTTAAGCGTTTTTGCAAACTCTCAATTTGTTGTTTTAAGCTGCTCAGTTCTTGCTGAAGTGCTTCATCCGATGCAAAACTCAGCTGACTGGTTGCGGATAAAATCAGTCCGACCGCAACGGTTAATGTGGTTTTTTTCATGATTTGGTTTCACTAACATTTTTCCCAAAGCGCAAAATCCCCCAACCCCATGCAAGGTGCATGAAGTGAATGTACTGCGTGGGTTTTTTAAAAATTAATCTGAGTGGTCGTAGGTTTTATTCAACTTATGCACGACCAAAACTCGAAGACAGCTTTTAGAATTTAAGCGCGCATCATCGCGAGTGTCATAGCACAACAACATGCCTGTTGTAGGACACGAAAAGCAGAAAGATATCGATGCGTAAAAGTACTCATAAATGTTCCATACAGTGGTGAGTTTTGTTCACTCTAATATGGCAACAACTGTGCCAACATTTTAAGTAATTATTTTTTAAAGTTTTATTATTTAAATCTGATAAATTCTGTTGGTTTTAACACCAAAAAACTGTTGGTTATTCAACAGTTGATTATTTCAAATCATCAGTTATTTCCATTTTTATATCTCATTTTATGAAATAAGAAATACGCTTTGGGCTTTTAATAACTGATGTTACGCCTGTAAAAGTAATTTTGGATTTTTAAAATGATTTTTAAATCTATTCGATGCAGTCTTACATCTAGGGATTGAATAACGGGATTAGCCTTCGGCTGGAGGTACTCTTACGAAACGTTGTTTCTCATTCGACAAAATGAGAAGCGTGCTTCGCAAGGAAACCATCTTGCGGTGCAATACACCTCACCGACAAAACTCGTTCAATACCATCAAATGATTCAAAGGATCGCAAAAACATTTTTGATTAAAAGTCGTCTTGTCTCAAACAATTGCGGATGACACTACCTCGTATCGTTCTTTTATTTGGATCAAATTGTGCTTCTGATATTACTAGAGCATAAAAAAACCCACTGACGTGGGCTCTTTTCAATTGATTTTAATTACCGCTTATTGACCAAATTTAGTCGCCATGGCAGTTAATTTTTGATAACCCGTCGGTAGCAAACGTTGAATTAAATCAATCGCTTTTGCATCATTACCAATCAATAAACGGCGCTTATCTTTTTGTACTGCTTCAATGATTTGACGAGCCGCTTCTTCAGGTGGACAACGCAAGAATTTATTAAACGATTGTGCCGATTTTTGTGGGTTCATGCCTAAACTTTTCAAGCTGTCATTCATTTTTGCGGCATTGGCAATATTGGTACGAATCCCGCCCGGATGTACACATAGCGCACTCACGCCACAGTTTTCAATATCCAATTCTTGGCGTAAAGATTCGGTAAAACCACGTACTGCAAATTTAGTGGCATTATATGCCGACTGTGTTGGCTGTGCTGTTAAGCCAAACAAGCTGGAAATATTGATGATATGACCTTCACCACTTTGCTTGATATACGGTAAAAATTCTTTGGTGCCATAAACCACACCCCAGAAGTTAATATTGACAATCCACTCCAGCTCTTCGTAGCTTGCCCCTTCAACGGTCGTACCCAATGCCACACCCGCATTGTTAAAAATCATATTCACCGAACCATGATCTTTAACAGTCTGTGCTGCCCATGCTTTCATTGCTGCAAGGTCTGACACATCGAGTTTTTGCGTCGTTACACGTACATTGCTGGCTTTAACCAATTCAACGGTTGCCGCAAGCCCCTGTTCATTCACATCACTTAAAGACAGATGACACCCTTGTTTCGCCAAAAGCACTGCCAATTGCTGACCAATACCTGAACCTGCACCTGTAATGGCAGCCACTTTATTTTTGAAGTTTTTCATTGTGATTCCTTATTCCTTTATGCTGCCGCTTGGCTTTATCACAGAGTGATCTCATTTGCCAATGTGTGCAGTTTGTCGACTTAATATAGTTTTGACAATACATATTGTCAATGTCATCTTGGGACGTGCTAAGCTGTTGAAATCGCCAATGCTTAAACATAGGTTTAAACTGAAATTATTGCTAAAATAAGACAAAATTCTGCTTTAGTTCAGCGTATATTTTCATGACAGATGCAACAAATCACACAGAACAACAACAGGCAAAAAATGTGAAGGAACGTCAATTTAAAGGGCTTTCTCTCAGTGAACGTAAGCAAGCGCGACGTGAAAAACTGATTGAAGCCGGTATAGAAGCCTATGGAACACATGGCTTTTTTTCAGTGACTGTGAAAGATATTTGTTTGGAAGCCAAGCTGACCGAACGCTATTTTTATGAATCATTTAAGAAAAGTGAGCAACTGTTCCAGACCATCTTTTTAAAATTAATCGATGAACTGCAACAAAATGTGATGCAAGCCATCATGCAAGCATCTACCGATTCTAAAAAAATGATTGAAGCGGGTTTAACCGCCCTATTGTTAACTTTAAAAAATAATCCCCGTATGGCGCGCATCATTTACATCGATGCCATGTTGGTACAAGAGCTACATAACCAAGCCACAATTCATGAAACCATGATGCGCTTTGACCGTATGATTCATGCCTTTGTCATGCTCATGATGCCGAATATTGATCGTTCAGAACGCGAAATTTCAATGGTCGCAACCGGTCTCAATGGTTATGTCACCCAAATCGCGATTCGCTGGGTCATGAGTGGTTATAAACAGCCGATTGATGAAGTTTTATCGTCATGTAGCGTGGTCTTTTTGGCCTTGTTGGATGCTTTTTCTGAAAAACCCAGGAAATAAATTCTGAGCTCAACACTGATCTTTACAATTTTTTGAATGATTTTTTTATGACAACAACATGATGCAAAGCCCATGTTGTTGAATATTTCAGGATTTAAATTGTCACAATTTCTTTCTAAACCCCAATGAAAGATCATTTTTGCAATGATACTGTCATAATTAATCTTTGTAATAAGCCTGTCATAAATATAAAACGGTCTACCGTTTACATAAAATAGGGTATTGCGCTGTGAAAGATGACTATATTTTAATCGTCGACGACGAACTCCCGATTCGGGAAATGATCCATACTTCACTGGATATGGCTGGTTTTCAATGTCAGCAAGCTGAAGATGCCAAACAAGCGCACCAAATGATTGTGGATCAGCGTCCTGCACTGATTTTATTAGATTGGATGATGCCTGGCGGCGTGAGTGGTGTAGACCTATGTCGTCGTTTAAAACGCGATGAAAATTTGTCAGAAATTCCAGTCATCATGCTCACTGCGCGCGGCGAAGAAGACCATAAAGTCCAAGGTCTGGACGCGGGTGCAGATGACTACATGACCAAACCTTTTTCCACCCGTGAGTTGGTGTCACGGATTAAAGCGGTGCTACGTCGCTCAAATGCATTGGGTGGTGAAAAAACCATTGATGCCAATGGCTTAATCCTCGATCCAGTCAGCCAACGTGTCAGCTTTGGCAACACCATTTTAGATATGGGACCGACTGAATATCGTCTATTGGCCTTTTTCATGACTCATCCTGAACGTGCCTATACCCGTGCTCAATTATTAGATCAGGTTTGGGGTGGAAACGTGTATATTGAGGACCGTACCATTGACGTTCATATTCGTCGTTTGCGTAAAGTTCTTGAACCTTTCCAAGCCGATCGTTATGTGCAAACTGTTCGTGGCACAGGTTACCGTTTCTCTACCCGTGCAGACGCTGTGATGGGTTAGTCATTTTAGGTCTTTAATTTTCTATGTACGAACCGTATCCCGTCCCTGAACTTGCCAGTGAACATAAAAAATTCCGTTACAGCAGTTTATGGACTTTTGCCAAGCAGGATTTAAGACTGCTGGCATTTTTCCTGCTCATTGCTGCACTCATCGGCTTTGGTATCGGGTACTTATGGATCTGCATCTTAATTGCCTTTGCAGTGTTCTTTGCATTGCAAATGCGTTCACTGTACTTGGTCAACGAATGGATTTCAAACCGTCCCTATGATGTCCCGCCGAATTTAGACGGCATTTGGGGGGCTTTGCTCTTTAATGTATACCGTGCGCAGCGCCAAGAACGCATCGTACAAGCTGAAATGGTCGGCCTAATTGACCGCGCTCAATCTTCCTTGGTGGCACTTGCTGAAGCGGTGGTATTGATTGATGAATTACACCAAATCGAATGGTGGAACCCTGCCGCAGAAAAGCTTTTGGGGATTCAACAGCTCGATCAAGGGCGCAATATTTTAAGTATTTTAAGACAGCCCAGTTTTATCGAATACTTTACCAATATCGATTTAGCCCCCGATGGTTTGAAAATGAAATCATCGGTACTTGAAGACCATTATGTGCAAGTGAAATTGACCCGTTTTGGTCGCGAAAGTCGATTACTGGTGGCCTATGACGTCACACGTATGCATAACCTTGAGCAAATGCGTAAAGACTTTGTCGATAATATTTCACATGAGCTACGCACACCGCTCACGGTTTTAAGTGGTTATATCGAAACCTTTACCGATCAGGAAGATTTAAATCCACGCTGGAAACGCGCATTCGATCAAATGCAGTCTCAAACCCGCCGTATGAATGCTTTGGTCAATGACTTGTTATTATTATCTCGTCTGGAAAATGATAAAAAAGTTGCTAAAAATCAAATCATTGAAATGCCCAGCCTAATGAACCAACTATATGACGATGCACATGCTTACAATGTGGATTATGGACATACACTGAATCTCGAGATTGATAGTCACTGTGACCTAATCGGATCAGATATGGAATTGGCGAGTGCCTTTAGTAACCTCATCACCAATGCAATTAAATACACCCCCAAAGGCGGTACTGTGACCATTGGATGGCATGATGATGGTACGCATGGTTATTTTACCGTTGAAGATACCGGTATCGGGATTGACCCGAAACACTTACCCCGTTTAACGGAACGGTTTTACCGTGTGGACAGCGCACGTAGTCGCCAAACGGGAGGCACAGGTTTAGGTCTTGCCATCGTGAAACACGTTTTGATGCAACATCAGGCACACCTTGAAATTGAGTCCAAAGAAAACCGTGGTTCGCTGTTTAAAGTAGTCTTCCCTAAAGAACGCTTGTATCATGTGAGCTAAGCAGAATCATCCCGCCGGTCTTGCTGTGCTTCCAACTGTTGTTCTTGTTGTTTGGCACGGCGATATGCAGGACGCTGTTGCATCCGTTGTAAGAAAGCCTGAATTTGTGGATATCGCCCTTGAGTTCTGGTCATGACGGCTTCTAATGGAAACGTCATCTGAATATCCGCAAAGCTAAACGGTCCCGCAAAATATTCATTTTCCGCTAAATGTTTTTCTAAAAACTCGATATGTTCTTTTAAGCGAGGTCGTACAAAACCTTTTTTGACCCCATCACAAATGCGATTAGCTACGGGTTTGATGACCCAAGGTACATGGCGTGGCACATTGCTCATGACCAACTGCATCACCAACAACGGCATTAGAGAACCTTCGGCATAATGCATCCAAAAGCGATATTGTTGTTTTGAATGTTCCGCCTTGGCTGCAAAAAAATCATGCCGATCATACTTCTCTTGTAAATACTCCAATATCGCTGCAGATTCTACCAAGACCAGTCCATCATCCTGCAATATGGGCGACTTCCCTAAAGGATGGATGGCTTTAAGCTCAGGGGGAGCAGACAAATTTGGCTGGCGCAGATAAAACTGAACCTGATAATCCAGTCCTAATTCCTGCATTGCCCATAAAATACGAAATGAACGAGATTTTTCTAGATGATGTAGCACCCGCATGGGTTCATCTCCTATATGAAGTCTAAAATTTTCTTATTTCTGGCAAGCCATTATTATTTTGAAGTAGTTAAATCATAAAAAGTGTCAGATCACTGCTTGGATCTGTATCAAAACAAAATTTTGTACAGTACAGCAGCGACCTGCATTTAAATTAAACTAGAGTGGTTTTAATGTCTACACTGCGCAATAAAGTTTTTGTCACTGGGGTTTTTTCACAAATGGACAAGATTTTTTGCTCTAATTCTGCATCCAAGGACGTTTGAAAATGCAGGCGTCGCTCAACCCATTCAGCACCTTCACGGTTCGCACAAAAGTCTGCCTCGACACTAAACTCCCCCAATTGGATTTGTTTATGTGCTGCATACATGCGCAAGGTAATCATGGTGCATGAGATTAAAGATGCACACAGTAGATCATACGGTGCTAAACCTAAGTCCCCGCCGCCAAATGATTCGGGCTTATCGGTAATAAGTTGATGTTTTCCACTCTGAATTTCACCTGACCACGGTGCTTCTAAGGTGTTTACTGTTGCCGTTGCGACGATACCCATAATGACTCCCTCATGGTTATGCCGCACCATTTTCACTACAGGTACGGCTGTTCATTTTTATTTTTAAGTTAAAGTGATGGACGCATTTTATCAGGGAAAGCCGGTGCTTCTAGTCGTGGACCATCATAGTCTGGAATAGAGCCAAAGCGTTCGTCCTGATTAATCCACTGCTCACGGGCAATATTCAATTCTTCTTGTGTGCGCCCCACAAAATTCCACCACAGCAGAATCGGTGATTCAAAAGGTTCACCTCCTAATAATAAAACACGGCCACCTGCATGTAGGTCAATTTTGACTTGGGTTAATCCCGGCTCAAGTACCACCATATTGTCTTCATTGAGCTCGTGACCATTGATACTGGCAGTTCCTTCGAGGGCCATAAAGCCATATTCAAATTTTGGATTCAGCGGCAAGACGGTACTTTGGCTTTCCGAACTACGCAGATCGACCCCCAATAATTCACTATGTACTTTTACCGGCGATTTAGTCTGTAAAAATTCACCCACCAATACCGTCAATTCAATCCCGTCTTGCGTCACCACAGGCAATTCTGGGTAATGGTCAAATTGGGGCGCCATATTGATTTTGTCATCTGGCAATGCAATCCAAAGCTGCGCAGCATGCATTTGTGTTTCAGACTCTGGAGCAACCTCAGTATGCGAAATACCATAACCCGCTGTCATGAGATTGACTTGTTTGGGCTGAATTAACTGATGTGTGCCCAAACTGTCGGTATGCATCATGGTGCCATCAATCATCCATGTAAACGTTTGCAAACCAATATGTGGATGCGGCCCAACATCTAAGCCATCACCTTGAGGGAAATGCACTGGACCAGCATGATCAAGGAAACACCATGCACCAATCATTCGTTTATGACGACTTGGTAAAGCTCGTTTAATCACTGTGCCTTGACCAATTTCAGCACGGCGCAGTGGAAATTCTTGAATGAACTGATTGACGTATTTTTCACAATCGTCGGAATGAGATATTTCTGTGTAATTGGTATTGGTCATATTCTTACCCTAAATTTGGCTAAGCCGATGCAAGGACTATCGGCTAGAGCTATGCATTTTTTCCATTATATCTGCATTAACTCAATCTTCTTCAGCTGTCATTAATACGCTGAATCACAGAGATAGGACAATCGTTTTTTTGTTGCCTAATATGACATACAGCATAACAGTTTTCGATGCTTATTTAGACAACATCCAATGCGAAATTACTTATTCGAATCACGTGAAATGTAAATTTAAGTAACATAAATTAACACTCACTTTTGACCAAACAATACCAAATAATTCACAAATCATTGAAATAACGTGTTTAATTTTAAACAAAAATGATATAGATTATTTGAGTTACATAAAATTACATATAAACCATGCTCACCCGTCGGTAATCTTGCATGATCAATGAGTATAAGAAAGAATCACGTGCACTGATCCAAAAAGCCTTGAAAGGAACCTTTGTTCGTGTTCCTGCTCAATTTCGTCAAGAATTTTTCCACTACCATCGTCGTCAACTTTTTAAATTCTTTTTGCAAGTCAACATCGTTGCACAATTGGCCTATCTCTCTTATGCCATAGCGGATTGGTTTATGTTGCCCGATGTGGGTTTGCTCGCGATAGGCTTAAAAACGGCCTATACCTTACTGATGATGGGCATCACATGGGGCATTTATACATATAGTAAGAGCATTTTACTCTTTGACTTGATGCTTCCCCTATCGATCGTTGGTGCTTCTGCGCTGTGGTTTAGCCTACTCAATTTATCCAATAGCCCCGATGTGCCGATCTATTTATATGCATCTTTGGTTTTTATTGTGTTAGCCAATTTATGTGTGCAAATCCGCTTTAAGGCTGCTGTGCTCATTTCTCTATGTATCAGTCTAATCTTGCTGATTGGGGTGTATTTCGCCGTTTCTGGCAATATCCATCAACTGCAACTGTTTATCTTGATCTATTCTCCCGTATTGTTATTTAGTTTGTATATCAGTTGGAATTCAACGCAAAAATCCAGAATTGTATTTTTACATAGCAAACTCGATCAGTTGAACCGTGAAGCACTCAATATTATGGCGCATACCGACGTGCTGACCGGCTTAAACAATCGCCGTCAATTTATTCAACTTGCCAATTATCATATTCATCATCAGTCCAAACCGTTACAGCCACTTTCATTACTGATTTTTGATGTCGACAAATTTAAAAATATTAATGATCAGTTTGGGCACTATATTGGTGATCATGTTTTACAACAAATTGCCGAAACGTGCCGACATACTTTACGTAGCCAAGACATCATTGCCCGCTTCGGTGGTGAAGAATTTATTATCCTTTTACCGCAGACACACCTGCGTAAGGCTCAAGATATTGCCGAACGTCTGCGACGGGCAATAGCCGATGATTATTTAGAACTTGATACACTACAAAAACTTAAATTTACCGTTTCTATTGGTGTTGCCGAATTTGGTCAAAAAAACCGAGATTTACAAAGTGTAATTCGCATGGCCGATCAGGCACTTTACCAAGCAAAATCTGCAGGACGCAATCAAATTTCAACTTATAAAACAGCAAGTTAATAATATATTTTGTAACATTCAACAGACGATTTTTTATCATTCATTCGGAAAATCCCAAGTTTCAGGTAGATATTTTTGTATGTTTTTTATTCATAATTTTCCTAAGCCATTTATGGAGAAGGGACATGTCTGTTGATGTACGAATGAGTTCTCGGACTAATTCGTCTGCTCAGGAAGTTCGTAAAAATCATAATCATACTTTGAAACTTTCTGAGTGTGATCTTGCCAATCGTGCCGAGATTGAACAAGCCATTGCAGATCCTTTTGCACGTATTCCTACGCAGTTTAGAAACTATTTTCTACAACATCAGTATGCCCATCAGTTACCTTATTTGCGTCAAGTGAATTACATGGCGCAGATTACATTTCTTCTTTATTTCTTTGCTGACATTTTTATTATCCCTGACATGTTCTTTTGGTCAGGTCTTTCTCGAGTGGCCATGATTATTGCTGCCCTATTGGTCAGCTTTTATCTGTTTAAATACAAAAAAGATATTCGTGTGCTCGACATGATCTTACCGATTGGGACGGTCTGTAGCACCGCGATTTGGATTGGCTTATTATTGGCTTCAGATAGCCCAATGGTCTCGTCCTATATCTATGGTGCAGCGATCTTTATCTTGATTGCCAATGTCTGCGTACAAACACAATTTAAGCCAGCCTTGTATTGTTCGGGCCTCATTTCGCTATTGGTGTATTTTGCGGTGAGTCAGCTTTTATCATGGCAAGAAGCTCTGATTTTTGTGGTGGTGTCTATTCCTGTTTGGATGATCAGCCTGCATATGAGTTGGAACAATACACTCAATGCACGTCGTCATTTTTTACGTACCCTACTTGACGACTGGAATATGCATACACTGAAAAATTTAGCGCATACAGATGAGCTCACCCAGTTATACAACCGTCGTCAGTTTGTTCAGTTGGCTGAGCACCGTATCCATGAATGGCCAACGCCTGCAAGTACTTGCTTATTAATGTTTGATGTCGATCATTTTAAACATATTAATGATAATTACGGGCATGATGTTGGTGATCAGGTACTGCAATGTATCGCTGAAACCACCCGCAAAGAAATGCGCCAAAAAGATGTCTTGGCTCGTTTTGGTGGTGAAGAATTTATTGTGCTTCTGTCTGAAACGCAAATACAAGATGCAATGTTGATCGCGGAACGTATTCGTTTAACGCTTCAAAATCAATCTTTGCTGAATGTCGCAAATCATCCGATCCAATTTACCGTTTCCATTGGTGTTTCACAGCTTAAATCACATAAGCAAAATTTAACTGAACTGATTAAGCAAGCTGATATTGCACTGTATCAGGCAAAAGAAAATGGCCGTAACCGTGTAGAGCGCTATGATTCAAGCATGAAACCCGAACGTAAATCGACGAAGTCTTGGCAAAGCTTTACTCATAAAGCGAAGCCTAAAGCTGAACCGAATAATGAAAGCGATAGTAGTTGGTCAATTGTTTATAAATAGAATGTTGAGATATAAAAAAGGACGCCGAGGCGTCCTTTTTATTAGAATTATCTAGGTTTCCCTAAATAGCCTCAAGCATAGCTTTCGGCGTAATTTAGGCAAGAAACGTTGTTTCTTGAAATCCAAAACTGCCGCGAGCATAGCTCTTGGCGTAAAACTGGCACGAAGCAGTGCTTCGTGCCAGTTTTACTCCCATTCAATCGTTGCTGGTGGTTTAGACGATACGTCATAAACAACACGAGAAACTTCTGCAATTTCGTTCATGATACGTGTAGAAATCTTGTCTACAAGATCATAAGGAAGGTGTGCAAAACGTGCAGTCATAAAGTCCACAGTTTCTACAGCACGAAGCGCGATTACCCATGCATAACGACGGCCATCACCTACGACACCCACAGATTTCACAGGTTGGAATACGGCAAATGCTTGTGCAGTTTTTTCATACCAGCCGCTTGCGCGAAGTTCTTGCATGAAGATGTCATCTGCTAGACGAAGGATGTCAGCATATTCTTTTTTCACTTCACCAAGGATACGTACACCTAGACCCGGACCAGGGAATGGATGGCGGTAAAGCATTTCAAATGGAAGACCAAGTGTTGTACCTAAACGGCGTACTTCGTCTTTGAACAAATCACGGATTGGCTCAACCAATTCGAATGCTAAATCTTCTGGTAAACCACCCACGTTGTGGTGTGATTTAATCACATGTGCTTTACCTTGTTTGCTTGCCGCAGATTCAATTACGTCTGGGTAAATAGTACCTTGAGCAAGGAAGTTCACACCGTCAAGCTTACGTGCTTCTTCAGCAAAAACTTCAATGAATTCACGACCGATGATTTTACGTTTTTTCTCTGGATCAACTTCACCAGCAAGCGCTGTTAAGAAGCGATTTTCAGCGTCGGCACGAATCACGCGGATACCCATGTTTTTCGCAAACATGTCCATCACTTGCTCGCCTTCGTTCAAACGAAGTAAACCGTTATCTACAAATACGCAAGTCAATTGGTCGCCAATCGCACGGTGTAAAAGTGCAGCTACAACAGATGAATCGACACCACCTGAAAGACCCAATAGAACTTTTTGATCACCAATTTGCTCACGAAGTTGTTCTACGCGAAGATCGATAATGTTTTCTGAGTTCCACAAGTTACGGCAACCACATACACCATGTACGAAGTTAGACAATAACTCAGCACCTTTCGCAGTGTGTGTCACTTCTGGGTGAAATTGGATACCGTAGAAACGACGTTTTTCATCAGAAACCATCGCTACTGGGCAGCTTGGTGTGCTTGCAGTGATTTGGAAACCTTCAGGAATTTGAGTCACTTTATCGCCATGACTCATCCACACTTTTAATTGGTCTTTGGTATCTTCAAGATCGCCAATTAAAGCATCACGGACTTTAATATCAACTTCTGCATAACCAAATTCATGCACAGTACCTGGTTCAACTTTACCGCCAAGCTGTTCTGACATGGTTTGTAGACCATAGCAAATACCTAAAACAGGTACACCAAGTTCAAATACAACTTGTGGTGCGCGCGGACTACCTTCTTCATGAACACTTTCTGGACCACCTGAAAGAATGATCCCGTTTGGGTTAAATGCACGAATGTCTTCTTCAGACATATCAAATGCGTACATTTCTGAATAAACACCAGCTTCACGTACACGACGTGCAATAAGCTGACTATATTGAGAACCGAAATCCAAAATCAGGATACGGTCTTCAGTAATTTGGGTATTGGTAGTCATGGCAAACAACTATGCAGGCAACGAATATAAGCGCCGTATTCTAACATTTTTCTTGGACTTTCGCACACTATTCGGACAGGGGCAAAAATCCCAAGCCAAACGGTGTTTTTTACAACACATTTCAGGACTTTACCCATCCGCTTTCAATCAGCGGTAGACATGAAAAAAGCGGCAGAAGGCCGCTTTGATGGATGCTCGGACTCATGACAACTTTATTTTGATTTTTCAATCCAATGATCAAAACTAAATTGACCAGCACCATGCAGCATGAGAAATAATAAGCCGCCAGACATCGCCAAGTTTTTCATAAAGTTAATGCCATCTTCAGCACCACCATGGAATAAAAATGCAGTGATTAAACTAAATACGGTTAGACCCAATGCCGCAAAACGTGCTTGAAAACCAAACAATAAAGCTAAGCCACCACCCAACTCAACTAAAATGGTGATCGGAAGTAGCCCTGCCGGTACACCCATTGACTCCATATAACCTGCGGTTGCAGTGTAAGCCGTAATTTTGCCCCAACCTGCCACAATAAAAATATAAGCCATCAAAATACGTGCAACGAGACTGACTACCGAATTGATTTGCGGCTGTTGACTCAGATTTTTCACCATCAAATTTGGGTTAAGCATACTGAAACCTATTTTTAATACTGTTCAAAAGATGTGCTTAGATTAGGTCGTTTCTTATTCTCTTTAAATATGCTTTTATAATACTCATCATTTCATATATAGAACGATTTTATTGATAATTAATTACGTTTTAATACTGACTTTGCTGCCCCAGACTGATAGCATCAGACCACTATTTTACGCATATACGCCCCATGGAACTGATTGATTTTATACTACATGTTGATGACCATTTACTCGAGTTCATTACCAATTATGGCGTATGGATTTATGCAATTCTGTTCCTGATTATTTTTGTTGAAACCGGTTTAGTCGTCATGCCCTTTTTACCGGGTGACAGTCTTCTGTTTGCAGCAGGTGCTCTCGCTGCGTCAACAGGTGCCATGGATCCGTGGGTTTTGGTGATTTTGCTGTTTATCGCGGCAGTCTTGGGCGACACGCTGAATTACCATATTGGTAAATATATTGGCCCTCGTGTCTTTGAAATTGAATCACGCTTTATTAACCGTCAACATTTGGTGAATACGCAAAAATTCTTTGAAAAACATGGTGGTAAAACCATTATTTTTGCCCGCTTTATTCCTTTTGCACGAACCTTCGCGCCTTTTGTCGCAGGTGCAGGCAGCATGAACTACAAGTACTTCCTGACTTTTAACATGATTGGTGCGATTTGCTGGGTTGGCTCATTTATCACTTTGGGTTATTTATTTGGCAATATGCCAATCGTGAAAGATAACTTCACCCATCTGATCTTTGGCATCATTATTATTAGTGTTTTACCGGGTGTGATTGGTTTTATTCGAGCAAAATTAAAGAAATAAACCGATGTGGTGAACACCTTTAAGCAAAAAAGCGCAAAACCACAGGGAACATACATAAAATCAGCATCAGGGCCGACCCTTTATACAGAAGATCGGCCTTAATTTTTTGGGTCTTACCGGCCAAAATCGTCCGTCCAAATGACATCCAAAACAACGCAACAGGCAGCAAAACCACACTAAATACAGCGAAAACCAAAATAAAATTTAATGGGCTTGCCCAAGTTTCAATTGGGAAAATACCTGCAGCAAAAAGCAACGCTTTCGGATTTTTTAATGAAGAAATAAATAATTCACGTGGTTGAATTGAAGGATGTTTTTGATTGTACTGATGTAAATGCGTCGATTTCCACAAATGAAAAGCCAACCATAAAACATAGGCAATACTGAGAAAATGCAGTAAGTGAATTAAATTCGGCCACACTGGAGCGCTTAAATGAATAATCAACGCCCACAAATTTATGGCATAGAAATAGCCCAATAATTCTGCAGGAATCAGCATGCACGTCTTTGCAATGCCTTGTTGATGTGCAGAGCTTGCCATTAGTGCATTGCTAGGTCCCGGCGCCATCATCACCGCAATCATTGCAAATACAAAAAGCCAACTCTCAATCATAAATACCCAGACAATTTTTCAAAGCGCACAGCTTAGCCGAAATGATTTTAAAAAAACAAGTACGTGCTAGATCAGTTTTATCCTTGTACAAGTCAATGCACTCACGCTGAATGTTCAAGACCAGTAGGAGGTATTAAAATTTACGAATGATATTTAATTTAATTTTTTCATAGATTTAAATATTTTATTGGCTCTAAATAGTGCAGTTTATTTGGCTCAAAAAAAATGCCAGTAGACGCCTCGCCTACTGACAAATTTTATTACACTTTTCTCATAGCACAGGCCTAAGCCTCTGCTCATGATCCGTTTATGATTTTGCTGCAGTAGCCGAATTTGTGCGAACGATAATCGGACAACCCTTAAATTTTGCTGCCTGTACAATCGCTTCTTGCTCACCTAAAACACGTGAAAGTTCGGTACGTTTGGTATTTGAAGATTGTCCCATATTGACCGAAATACTCGGACCAATTCCCCAACCTCCACGGCTGCCCCAGCCACCACCGAGGCCAACACCGACACCAACGCCTGTGCGCTTCGGTGTTTCTACACCATTTTGAATATAGTCGTGGATCCGGTTGTATTCGCTTTGCAATTGTTGGCAACTCAAAGACTGATACTGTGTAGGTGAAACATAGCTTGGTTTAGGCGTACTTGCACATGCACCCAATACAACAGCAGTGAAAGCAACTAGACCACATTTAAGTGCATTCATACTTTTCTCGATACTACTTTTGCTCAATTTCATTGAACAATGATTGATAGGCTTGCGTCAATTTATGATCTGCAGCCAAATGGATTAAAGGTTGATTTTTATGATGAGATTCTTTCATCAGCACTGAAGGCGGTAACATGCTGTCCAATACAGGAAGACCTTCATCTTTGAGTTGTTGTACAACTTCACGCGGTAACTTCGCCTGTGCTTGAAATTGATTGACCACAATGCCTTCAATTTCCAAACGATCATTATGATCATCCTGCGTTTCCAACACATTTTCGATCAGTGTCTGTAAGGCACGTTTTGAAAACACATCGCAGTCAAATGGGATCAGCACGCGATCTGCCGCAATCAGCGCAGATAAAGTAAAAAAGTTAAAGGCCGGCGGTGTATCAATAAACACTCGATCATATTGACCGCTCATCTGCTGCAAAGCATCACGCAGTTTGTAAATTTTATGCTTAGATTCTAAGGCATGTGCCAACGCACCCAAATTTGGGCTTGCAGGAATTACATCTAAATTTTTAAACGGTGATTGATGTACATAGCTTTCTAGACCTTTAGTACGATTTTTTAAAATCGAACCAATGGCATTTCCCAACAAACCTTTACTTTGTTGCGTCCCCAAGACTTCTTCAAAATAATTTTCAATATTGGGTTCAAGTGCGGGCTTATCTGCTGAATAGGTCGCATCATCCCCCAACAAATATTGACTTGAATTGGCTTGAGGGTCGAGGTCAATCACCAAAGTTTTTAAACCTTGATGCGCGCTTATCGCCGCTAAATTGACCGTAATACTCGATTTCCCCACACCACCTTTTTGGTTAAATACCACACGCGTACGCATTCAAAACCCTCTAATCTTTGTTTTTCTACTCAAGCCTTGAAATCGGCCATGTGGATAAGCTATTTATCCAAAAACTGGTTTGATTATAACCAATGTAATGATGAAAATAAGTGCTACAGCTGCAATAAATAAGCCCGCACGGCGCTGAACCAATAAAACACTGTCATCTTTCTTATACGCTTTAGATAAAGAAGACAGCAGCGCCAAAAACAGCACAACTTTGGCATAGAACCATGGCTGCACATCAAAGTTCTTCATAAACAATAAGATAATTCCAGTCGCGGCAATTAGCGTCATTGATCCATGTTGCAAAGCAACAAAAAACTTCCGGCCTGCTGGATTGGGTAAATTGCCCTGCATCCCTTTAAACAGCGTAAAAGCACGAATGAAAATAGCAGCACAGCCTAAAGCCACGCCACACATATGAATGATTTTAATGATTAATTGCGTTTCCATGGCTCACCTTAAGATGACTTGGGTGCATGCGCACATTCAGGGCTAGTGGTGTCTTGACCTTTCCATTCTTCGGGTAAAAAAGCATGAATGGCTAAGGCATGAATTTGCCCTGGACTAAGTAAATCACCTGCTGCGGCATAGACTTTTTGATGACGTTGCACCAAACGCAAGCCTGCAAAAGCCTCACTCACGATTACAGCTTTAAAATGCGACTCTTTACCTGGGAAATAACCACCATGACCTGCGGACTCATTCACCACTTCAAGATGTGTAGGCGCTAATGTCTGTAGACGCTCAATTAATTGCTGTTCTAAACTCAAAACGGCTCTCCCAAATTCAAAAAGGTTCAACTGGTCTTAGTATAGCCTGTATTTGTTCAAGTTCTTGTGTCGCAAACTTGCTGAAACTGTCTGAATTGCATGATTTCATCAAAATGGAAGCCTTCGACCTGCAAAAATCTTCCAATTTTCAAACAAATTGTTTTTATTTTATGCAAACGATGCACAGTTTTTCATAAAGTTATTGACCTGAAAAATCCTTAATGTATTATACGTGGCTATGCGGGAATAGCTCAGTTGGTAGAGCATAACCTTGCCAAGGTTGGGGTCGGGAGTTCGAGTCTCCTTTCCCGCTCAAAATTTTTTCATTCGGTTTTTTATTTAAAAAATTGAATAGACTCCGCGGGAATAGCTCAGTTGGTAGAGCATAACCTTGCCAAGGTTGGGGTCGGGAGTTCGAGTCTCCTTTCCCGCTCCAAATTTTTTTCGATTCAGTTTTTTAGTAAAAAAACAGGATAGACTCCGCGGGAATAGCTCAGTTGGTAGAGCATAACCTTGCCAAGGTTGGGGTCGGGAGTTCGAGTCTCCTTTCCCGCTCCAAATTCAAAAAGCCCCCATCAAAAGATGGGGGCTTTTTTATTGCAGATTGAAAAACATTTGAATCAATTTATAGCCCTTTTTTAATCTTTGCATAGCTCTATGATATTGAGCATCTATTGGAGTTCAAGCTGATTGACCACCATTAATAAAAAGTATTAAAAAAACAGCTAAGCCCCTGTCTTAGATATATTATTTTTAAAGTTGAATATCTACAAAGTTGCTAAAACCAAATTTACATCATCAATCCTCTTGTTGTTTTTCCTACATCTATTGTTTTAAATCAAACACTTATTTTATCTAATTTGCATAATTTTTATGCAGATTAAATGCTAAAAAGACATTTTGCTAAGTTAAGAATAATCCATCATTTAAAAAATCCCGCATTTACTAGTAGCGTTTTGATATCTATTAAAGGTGTCATTATGTCTCATTTAATCTCTGAAAATATTCATGTTATTGAAAATGACTTAGAAGCGATTCATGCAGCTTATCACGTTGCCGATTTTGCTTTGGAAGGTCGAAATGAACGTGATCAGAACCGCCTACTCCCATTTGCAGAAATCGACTTATTCAGTCAAAAAGGTTTAGGTGGCATTCGTATTCCCAAAAAATTTGGCGGTGCCTACGTGTCCAACAAGACACTGGCGCAGGTTTTTCGCATTATCAATAAAGCAGATTCTAGCGTGGGCCAAATTCCACAAAACCAAATTGCCTTGCTGTATATGATTGACCTCATGGGAACGGATGAGCAAAAAGCCTTTATTTTTAATGAAATTTTACAGGGAAAACGTTTAGCCAATGGTGGCCCAGAGCGCAACACCAAAGACACTAAAACCTTAAACACAACGCTGCGCATTGAAAATGGAAAGTATGTTGTTAATGGTGAAAAGTTCTATTCAACCGGCAGTAGTTTTGCAGATTGGTTGGCGATTAAAGCCGTTCACCCTGAAGGTCATGTTGTCCTGACCATCATTGATCGACACGCTACAGGCGTAGAAGTGATTGATAATTGGAATGGTTTTGGTCAGCGCACAACCTCAAGTGGCACCGTCAAACTCAACCATGTCGCGGTAGACCCCCTATTAATTTTTGATGAACGTAAGCTTTCTGCAGGGCCAACGTATCGAGGCGCCTTTTCACAATTGATGCAAGTCGCGATCGATGTCGGGATTGCGGAAGCTGCCTTTGCAGACACCCTTTCTGCGGTACAAAAAGCCCGTCCGATTGTGGATGCACAAGTTGAGAAAGCCAGTTTTGAGCCCTACACCCTACAAGAAGTGGGGAAATCTGCAGTTTTATTGGATGCTGCGATTTTACTTTTAGATGAAGCCGCAGATTACCTCGATGAATTAGATCAGCTTGATCAAGTGAGCGAACAACAAGCTGCTCTGGCTTCGATTCGTGTCGCAGAAGCCAAAATCTATGCCAATGATGCAGCCTTACAGATCTCTGAAAAACTCCTTGAGTTAGGCGGCAGCCGTGCAAGTTTGAGTGCCCATAACCTTGATCAACACTGGCGCAATGCCCGAGTACACACCTTACATGATCCTGTGCGCTGGAAGCTGCATACCTTAGGCGACTATTACTTAAATCATAAATTACCTGCACGCCATGCGTGGATTTAAGGAGAATTCTGATGACCTCATTTCCAAATATTAATTCGCTACAGGCCGCATCAACAACACCTGCGCATATTATTCAATCCGATGCAGAAGCGCTTGAAATAGCAAAACAATTGGCTGAACAATTTAGAAAAAATGCCGTGCAACGTGATGCCGAACGCATACTGCCGTTTGATGAAATTGAGGCCTATAGCCAATCTGGTCTCTGGGCAATCACAGTTCCCAAGGCATTTGGCGGTGCCGAAGTTTCAAGTTATACCGTGGCGCAAGTGATTGCGCTTATGAGTGGTGTAGATGGCTCAATTGGGCAAATTCCACAAAACCATTTTTATGCATTGGAAGTATTACGAAACACCGGCACAACTGAACAAAAGCAAAAGCTTTATGCCGAAGTACTTGCTGGCGCTCGTTTTGGCAATGCCTTAGCCGAGTTTAAAACCAAAACCGCTGCGCAAAAACAAACGTCGATTCGCCCTCATGACAATGGTTTTGTGGTGAATGGTGAAAAGTTTTATTGTACCGGAAGTTTATTTGCGCATCGTATTCCCACATTGGTCAAAGACCCCGATGGTCGTGAATATTTAGCCTTTATTGCACGTGAAAGTGCAGGTTTAGAGCTGATCGATGATTGGACAGGGTTTGGACAACGCACCACGGGCAGCGGTTCTGTAAAATTTCACCAAGTTGCAGTTCCTGCCATAGATGTCATTCCCTTTGATCATGCATTTACGGAACCCACATTGGTTGGGCCATTTGCGCAAATTATGCATGCTGCGATTGAAGTCGGTATAGCCCGCGCAGCCTTTGAAGAAAGTTTGCGCCGCGTACACCAAGCTCGACCATGGATTGATTCAGGTCTTGATCTTGCAAGCGAAGATCCTTTAACCAAATACGAACTCGGTCGCATTGCCGCAGATGTTCGCGCCAGTGAGGTCTTGCTGAAACAAGCCGCTCGTGCCATCGATGCTGCTCGCCCACAGCCCAATGCTGAAAACATCGCAAAAGCTTCTCTAGATGTCGCGAAAGTGCGTGCGCATAGTACTGAAACCGCACTGAAAGCGGCATCAAAATTGATTGAGCTTGCAGGCAGCCGTGGCAGTCAGCGTGAAGATGGTCTAGATCGATTTTGGCGTAATGCACGTGTCCATACCTTGCATGATGCAGGGCGCTGGAAATATTTCTTCATTGCTAATTACCTCCTAAATGGCGTATTGCCCCCACGTCGAGGGACCTTGTAATGAACCAAACCACCACAGTAGATACCCAATCACATTCTGCCAAGAAAATTTTACTAAATGCCTTCGACATGAACTGTGTCGGCCATATCAATCATGGCTTATGGACCCATCCACGCGATGAGTCACACCGCTTTAATGAACTGAGCTATTGGACGGATCTTGCCAAAACCTTGGAGCAAGGGCTGTTTGACGGGCTATTTATTGCGGATATCACCGGGGTCTATGATGTTTATGAAGACAATATCGATCTCACACTTAAAGAGTCGATCCAACTGCCGAGCCATGACCCCAGCACCCTGATTTCTGCAATGGCTGCGGTCACTGAAAACTTAGGTTTTGGTGTAACAGTCAATTTGAGCTATGAAACGCCTTATCAATTTGCACGTCGATTTGCCAGCCTAGACCACCTGACCCAAGGTCGAATCGGTTGGAATATCGTGACTGGATATCTAGACAGTGCAGAACGCCTCATTGGGCAAAAAGGCTTGAAAGATCATGACCTACGCTATGAACAAGCTGAAGAGTTTTTGCAGCTTTGCTATAAGTTTTGGGAAGGTTCTTGGGAAAATGATGCGGTTCAAAAAGATAAAGCTCATCGCATCTTTAGCGACCCCAAAAAAGTACATGCCATTCAACACCAAGGGAAGTTCTATCAAAGCCAAGGGGTATTTCAAGTTTCCCCTTCAATACAGCGCACCCCTGTGTTGTATCAGGCCGGTGCTTCACCACGTGGTTTAGCTTTTGCTACGCAACATGCAGAAGGCATGTTTATCGGTGCAGACAGCGCAGAAAAAGTTAAAAATCAGGTACAAAAAATTCGCAGCCAAACCGCAGCGCATGGTCGTGACCCACAAGCCATCAAACTCTTTGTAGGCATTACGGTAGTGACTGCAGAGACCGATGAGCTCGCCCAAGAGAAATTGGCTGAATACATTCGCTATGCCAACCCTGAAGCGGGACTAGCACACTTTTCCAGCTCGATTGGGATGAACCTCGCCAACTTTGCAGAAGATGAAGCCATTCCGTATCAGCAGACCAATAGCATCGCATCGGTCAATCAAAAATTTAAAGAGCAAAAAATTACTCGCCAAGATTTGCGTGCTCAGCACGTTCTAGGTGGGCGTTATCCGCTCTTTGTCGGGAGTGGCGCCAACGTTGCAGAACAGTTGATTGATTATTTGGATGAAACTGGCATCGATGGATTTAATCTGACTCGCACCGTTGCACCTGAGTCACATCAAGATTTTATCCGTTTGGTCATTCCTGAATTACAGCAACGTGGTCGCTATAAAACTGCATATGACACCGGTAGTTTAAGGCAAAAACTGTTTCAACAAGGTGACCATTTAGCAATGACACATCCTGCTCATCGCTACCGATGTCCCACTTCCGAAACATCTTCTCAGGCAACCCTTAAAAACGTTGAAACAGCATAAGCTGCAATTAAAAAACAATATTTTAGACAAAAAATTTAATTATTTCGAAATATAGAGGTGTGCCATGGCACAAACAGCAAAATCTAAATTCACACTGATTGGTGTGATCGTAGCCATCTTGGTGATTGGCTTAGTCATTTGGAATCAACAAAAGAAAAGTCATCAAAGTGAATTGGTGATTGGGATTAGCCCATCTTTTGCTAAACCCTTACAAGTCGCCGCTGATGAAGCCAAGCAGCAAGGACTGAACGTGAAATTGGTGGAATTTTCGGACTGGAATACCCCGAATATCACCCTAAACCACGGCGATATTGACGCGAACTTTTTCCAACATCAGCCGTTTCTAGACAATGCAAAAAAAGAAACGGATTTTAAAATCAAAGCCTTTGATGTCGGTGCTGCAACCCATGTTGGACTGTATTCAAAAAAGTATAAAAACTTTGCTGATTTACCCCATAAAGCCAAAGTGGTGATTCCGAATGATCCGGTCAATCAGGGCCGTGCCTTACAACTGTTACAGCAAGCCAAGCTCATTGAACTGAAACAGCCAGATAACTTTTTATCGACTTTAAATGACATTGCAGCGAATCCTAAACAGCTTCAATTTATTGAGGTGGAAGGCCCTCAAACGGCACGTGCAATTGATGATGTCGATCTGGCTTTTGGCTATCCACATTATTTACGCCTAGCAAAAACTGCCGATCCTGAAAATGCCTTACTATTTGACTCCAATACTGACAAGCGTTTTGCCATCTTATTTGCCGTACGTGATGACTATGTAGATCGCGACGATAAACTGCGTAAATTTGTCGATATTTATCAAAACTCACCTAAAGTTAAACAAGCATTAGACGAAGATTTTGGTGCAAAACTGTGGTTCCCTGGTTGGAAATAAGGAGTCACTCATGGTGAGTTTCGGTTCAACGGTTGAATTTGCCGTTCCGCATATCCAAATCAAAAATTTAAATAAATTTTATGATGTGCAAGGACAGCAGGTTCATGCCTTAAAAGATATCAATCTGAATATTCCACAAGGCAAAATATTCGGCATTATTGGGAAAAGCGGCGCGGGTAAATCTTCGCTGATTCGAACGCTGAATGGCTTAGAACAAATCAGTGATGGCAGTATTCACATCCATCAACAGGAATTATCAAGCTTAACTCACGCAGAGTTGATTGCTCTGCGTCAGCGTATTGGGATGATTTTTCAGCATTTTAATTTAATGTCTGCCAAAACCGTGTATGACAATATTGCACTGCCCCTTAAAATTGCGAATTTCAGTCAAGCCGATATTTCTCAGCGAGTGAATGAAGTGCTGAAGCTAGTGGGTCTTGAAAATAAAGCAGCGCACTACCCTTCTCAACTTTCCGGTGGGCAAAAACAACGTGTCGGGATTGCACGAGCGTTAGTTCATCATCCGGAAATTTTACTCTGTGATGAAGCGACTTCTGCACTCGATCCTGAAAGTACTTCTGTTGTGCTGTCTTTGCTTAAAGAAATTAATCAAAAGCTCGGTATCACCATTGTGTTGATTACCCATGAAATGCAGGTCATTCGAGAAATTTGCGATCAAGTTGTGGTGATCGATCAAGGCGAAATTGTAGAAGCAGGACAGGTTTGGAACGTGTTTTCTACGCCTCAGCAGCAGATCACACAAGAGTTACTCAACCTTGAACAGCTTGATTTACCAAGCGATATTCAACCACAGCCTTCAGATCCAAATGATCAAATCATTTTAAAATTACGATATGAATCGACACTACAACAGTCGCCTGACTTAAAGTTTATTTTTGATCAATTTCAGGCGCCAGTACATCTGTATCAAAGTCATATCGATAGTATTCAAGGGCATTTAATTGGCTCGTTGATTGTTGCTGTGGACCACAGCCATTTAGAGATCAACGCCTTATCTGAACAACTTAAACACCATATCGCACAGATTGAGGTACTTGGCTATGCACGACCAACTCATTGATTTACTGATTAGTGGAACCATTGATACTTTACTGATGGTCGGCGTTTCAGCTTTTGTGGCCTTTCTGATCGGCCTGCCTTTAGCAGTCGTATTGGTGTGTAGTGCTGAACACGGGATTTATCCTTCAAAAAGCCTAAACCACACCCTTGGTTGGTTGGTCAATATTACCCGTTCGGTGCCTTTTCTTATTTTAATGGTGGCGCTCATTCCGCTCACGCGCTTTATCGTGGGCACCAGTTATGGCGTTTGGGCTGCCGTCGTGCCTTTAACCCTTGCGGCCACGCCTTTTTTTGCACGCATTGCAGAAGTGAGTTTACGTGAAGTCGATCAAGGTCTGATTGAGGCCGCTCAAGCCATCGGCTGTAATCGCAAACAAATCATTTGGCATGTGCTGCTCCCTGAAGCGCTTCCTGGCATCGTCGCGGGCTTTACTGTGACCTTGGTGACCATGATTAATTCTTCTGCCATTGCAGGGGCTATCGGTGCAGGTGGTTTGGGGGATATTGCTTACCGTTACGGTTATCAACGCTTTGATATGCAAATCATGCTGGCAGTGATAGTGGTCTTGGTCGCGATCGTGATGCTGGTTCAAGCCTGTGGAGATCACATTTCCAACCAGCTCGATAAACGCAAAATTTAAAGCGCCCCGCTCGATAATTTTTCGTATTTCTTAAAAAAATATGCCTCTATACATAAAAAAATACCCTAATCTGGATTAGGGTATTTTTCGATTAGATGCAAAATCGATTCTGTTCAATCAGCATCTTTAGACTAAATTAATAAGTCACACGGACATAATCACGATATTCAGGTTTCCAGAAATTCTCTTCAATGGCCTGTTCTAGTACTTCAATGCTGACATTTGGCGCAACACCATCAGCAATCGCAGCTAATGCCACTTTCAATGCGATTTTCTTCGAAATATCCTGTAAATAATCCAAACTTGGCAATAAATCGGCATTTGGATCTGCCAATTTTGGTGAACAGTCTGCCAACGCCGTACTCGATGCCATCAGCATATTTTCAGTCACACGTTTCGCCCCAGATGCAATCACACCGAGACCAATCCCCGGGAAAATATAGGAGTTATTACACTGTGAAATCTGATGAATCTTGCCATGATAATTCACTGGTGCAAATGGACTGCCAGTCGCAATCAGGGCCTTACCTTTGGTCCACTCGATAATATCTGCAGGCACCGCTTCGACACGCGATGTTGGATTAGACAGTGGCAACACAATAGGCTGTTCACAATTCGCAGCCATCGTTTCGATGACCTCTTGGCTAAACAGTCCCGGTTGTCCCGAAACGCCAATCAATACAGTCGGTTTAGCATGTGTAACTACATCCAATAGCGAAATGACTGAATCTGCATTTGCCCAATGAGCAACGTTATCCGGTGCTTGCGCAAGTTTGCGTTGGAAATCTAAAAGATTCGGCTGATTTTCAGTAATTAAACCAAAGCGATCAACCATAAACACCCGCGCACGCGCTTGAGCATCGGTTAAACCTTCCGCCACCATTTGCTTGATGATCTGTTCTGCAATCCCGCAACCTGCTGAACCTGCCCCTAAGAATGTGACGATTTGATCTTTGAGCTGCTTGCCTGCTGCACGTGATGCCGCAATTAAACTTCCGACAGACACCGCTGCAGTTCCTTGAATATCATCATTAAAGCAGCAAATTTTATCGCGATATTTTTCCAATAAAGGCATCGCATTTTTTTGTGCAAAGTCTTCAAATTGAATCAGCGCTTTAGGCCAGCGTTGTTGTATGGCTTTAATCACGTCATCGACAAATTGATAATATTCTTCACCGCTGATACGAGGCTGACTCCATCCCATATAAATTGGGTCATTCAACAGCTGTTGGTTATTGGTTCCGACATCTAAAGTAATCGGCAATGTATAAGCTGGACTGATCCCACCACATGCGGTGTACAGTGACAACTTACCAATTGGAATCCCCATCCCCCCAATGCCTTGGTCACCAAGGCCAAGAATACGTTCACCATCCGTAATAACGATCACTTTCACGTTCTTTTTATTCACGTTATGAATAATTTGGTCAATATGATCACGGTCAGGATATGAAATAAAGATCCCACGATGACGACGGTAAATATCTGAAAAGCGCTGACAAGCTTCACCCACTGTTGGTGTATAGATGATCGGCATCATCTCACTGAGGTGGTTTTCAATTAAGTGATAGAACAGCGTCTCGTTGGTGTCTTGAATATTACGCAGGTAAATATGCTTATTGATATCACTATTAAATGCACAATATTGTTGATAAGAACGCTGACTTTGTTCTTCAATGCTTTCTGTTACGTGTGGAATCAAACCGTGTAAATTAAAGCTCTTACGTTCATCTTCATTAAACGCAGAACCTTTATTTAAAAGTGGGAGTTCTAAAAGTGTATTTCCGGCATAAGGAATATATAAAGGACGTTTCGTTTTCAAATTTTCACTGGGCATTATTTAACTCGTTTAATTAATCTTTTGTTTCGCACTGCAAAAAGCGAAATGCACAAAAGTGACTATCTCGTTATTTGTTATAGCCTATCCTGATTCGAGCGCTTTGGGGCATTTAGTAAATTGATAGTAGTTTTAGTTAGATTTTATAATCTGATAACTCGATCATGCATCCAATCATCGCAACGCCTATTTTGGCTTAAACGTATACGACTTTTAGCGAATCTCAGAAAATAACAAAAATAATTAATGATTAAATTTCAAACAATTAAATAATTTCAATACAAAGCCCTAAATTTGGTAGGTCTTTGGTAGGTGTGAATTTAAAACATCCCTCGCAATACTCAGTTTAGGTGAGTATCACCCATAACAAATGACAATGAATGGTAGAAGGAATCGCACCATGGCTTTTAAAAATATTGCAGATCAAACAAACGGTTTTTACATCCCTTGTGTTTCACTTTTTGGCCCCGGCTGTGCTAAAGAAATTGGTGCAAAGGCGCAAAATCTTGGCGCAAAGAAAGCGCTTATCGTGACCGATGCCGGTCTATACAAATTTGGTGTGGCAGACACCATTGCCGCATATTTAACTGAAGCTGGCGTAGAAAGTCATATATTCCCGGGCGCAGAACCCAACCCAACTGACACCAACGTACATAGCGGTGTAGATGCCTACAATGACAATGGCTGTGACTTTATTGTCTCTCTCGGTGGCGGCTCTTCTCATGACTGTGCCAAAGGCATTGGCTTAGTGACTGCGGGTGGTGGCCATATTCGTGACTATGAAGGCATCGATAAAAGTACAGTCCCAATGACTCCACTCATTGCGATTAATACCACCGCAGGTACGGCATCAGAAATGACCCGTTTCTGTATTATTACCAATACTGAAACCCATGTAAAAATGGCGATTGTCGATTGGCGTTGTACCCCTCTTATCGCCATTGATGACCCGAAGCTGATGATTGCGAAACCTGCGGCGCTCACTGCAGCAACCGGTATGGATGCGTTAACGCATGCGGTCGAAGCTTATGTTTCTACAGCAGCCAATCCTATTACCGATGCTTGTGCAGAAAAAGCCATCAGCATGATCAGTGAATGGCTCAGCCCTGCCGTCGCCAATGGCGAAAACTTAGAAGCGCGTGATGCGATGAGCTATGCACAGTACTTAGCAGGGATGGCATTTAACAATGCATCTTTAGGTTATGTCCACGCGATGGCGCACCAACTCGGCGGCTTCTACAATTTGCCGCATGGCGTATGTAATGCCGTGCTGTTACCACACGTTTGCGAATTTAACCTGATCGCCTGCCCTGACCGCTATGCACGTATCGCGCAGCTCATGGGTGTGCCAACCGACGGTTTAACGGTGACTGAAGCGGCTTATGCAGCGATTGCAGCAATCCGTGAACTGTCTGCTTCGATTGGCATTCCATCGAGCCTTTCTGAACTCGGTGTGAAAGAACAAGACCTCAGCATCATGTCTGAAAATGCACAAAAAGATGCCTGTATGCTCACCAACCCACGTAAAGCGACTCATGCTCAAGTGGTTGATATTTTCAAGGCAGCGCTTAAAGCCAATGCCTCTGTGGTCGACTTCAAAGCAGCCGTTTAAGTTAAGCCCAATAGGTCTTCATGTTTAAGTGACCCAAGTGCCTACATTATCCTTTGAGTCTGGTGATGTAGGCTCAACTGAATCCATTTCACCTTTTATTTCAGGAAAGCGACTATAGATTGGTCGCTTTCATACTGAGGTCACTCTTTTTTAGTCCGCATAACAGCATCGATTATTCATTTGACAAAAGCTTATGGCTCATCAAGGATAAAGCATAATGTCCAATAATATTGATGAGTATAATAATGAGCCATTCACATATTCAGTATCAGCCTGACATTTTGGGCGCAGGCTATGAACAAGCCACGCTGACCTTCCCGGATGATTATGAAGGCCCTGTGGTTGCCACACTGGTTCGCAAAAAAGCCACGGCTCCTACCTCCAAAGCGGTGCTCTATATCCATGGTTTTATCGATTATTTTTTCCAAACCGAAATGGCGGAACGCTTTAATCAGCACGGTTTCGACTTTTATGCCTTGGATTTAAGAAAATATGGCCGCTCCATCCGCCCGCATCAAAAATATTATAATGTGCACAACCTCTCCGAATACGATGCTGAAATTGACCAGGCCCTTGAGATTATCTCCGCTGAAGGGCACGATGCTTTACTGCTCTGCGGTCATTCCACAGGTGGCCTCACCACGACCTTATATGCGGCCCATCATCCAAATCATTCTCTAATTAAAGCACTGTGGTGTAACAGTCCATTTTATGACTTTAATATGAATCCGATTAAGCGTGCGCTGGGTATTCCACAGCTCAGTAAATTGGCAAAGACTTTTCCAAATCTAAAATTCCCAAGTGAACTAAATAAATGGTACACCGCCAGCTTACACCGTGAACTCAAGGGTGAATGGGACTTCAATTTAGACTGGAAAAAGACCCGCTATCCAATGGTGTATTTAAGTTTTGTACGGACAATTTATGAGGCTCAAAAGGAGATCCACCGAGGTGTCAGCCTAGATGTACCGGTCTTAGTCATGCACTCGCATCAAACTAAAAATCCCAAAAAATGGGGTAAAGCAGCGCAGACCAGTGATGTGATTTTAGGTGTAAAAGATATCCAAAAATATGCCAAAAAAATTCAAGGCGATGTCACCATTCAAAGCATTCACAATGGCTTGCATGATTTAGTACTTTCGGAAAAAACCGCGCGAGAACAAGTCTATACCCAGCTCTTTCAATGGCTGGCCAATAAAGGCCTTTAATAGCCTGTATGACATTGCAACTTACTGTTTTAATTTCAACAAGGTCTGATGTACGGGATGCGATCTCGGCATCAGCTCAATCAGGCGTTCAACCGCATCAATGGCTTCAGGAAAACGCGCGACATGCTTGAGCAGAACATCTGTTTCCTTGGCATTAAAAATCGCTTGGCTCAATCGTGACTCAAGACAATCACGCCATGCCCCTAAAAAAGGACTTTCGGTTTTGGCCAAGAAAACCCCTGAACACAGTTTTAATGCAGAATCGAGATAACCTGCATCTAAAGCTTGCTCGGCTTGTAAAAAGTCGGCTTCGACTTGTGCCAATAAGCGATAGGGTCTTGAGCCTAACATGCCACCCAAAATATCGCGTAGCTGCGACATTTCCGCTTTTAAAGTCCCAACACTCACCTTACGTTCACCATATAAGGCTTGATGCAAAGTATCTAAGGTCATGCCTTGCGGACATAGCGCCAAGATGGTCAAAATTTCTATTTGCCGCGGGGTCAGCACCATCACTTTGCCATTAAATAACACTTGCGGCACAGCAAAGGCCCGAATATACAAATGCTGTTTTTGAAAATCGAGTAAAGCCGATTGAATAATCGAAGCGCAGCGTTCAGCCGCAAGTAGCCCTAAACTATTGTGGTTTTTCCACACGGTGGATAAATCAACCACGCCCAAAATTTGCTGCGTATGTGGATCGATAATCGGTGCTGCATAGCAGACCCATTCATGTACTGATGGCATGTAATGTTCATTTGAAAACACACAACTCGACTGTTGGGTTTTTAAAGACAAAGCTAATGCGTTGGTGCCGACCAATTCTTCGCGCCATTGCCCACCCGCAATAAAATGCACGCTTTCCGCAGCACTTTGCATTTGCCGACTCGACGCACTCCAAATAATCGTGCTACCTACATCGCCCACGGCAAGTACCATCGACGACTGTTCGGCAATGTGTTTTAAATCTTCAGCACAATGTTGCAACGCATGATGCAATGCCGACTGTTGTTGACTTTGAGGGCTTAAATTTACCAAAGGCGCAGCACTCCGGTTTTCCGGAATTTCCGCCTGCGCCGATCGCTGCCAAGAACTCGCAATGCTCTCATTCAATTGCGAAGTTTGCTGCTTTGACAGACTCATGCCCTGCCTTAACCGTTCGACATTCTGTCGTTTTTCAGATAAATCCTTCTGTATCATCATTCATTATTCTCACAACAATTCATGACTAAAAATCCGTTTCCCGGCTTTTGTTTTTAAGACTGAAAAAAAATATTGTAAACCTTCTTGTCTCCAACCTTTTTCCAACCTTATACAGGCTATGCTAATCAAATAATGTACAAAAGTACCTTATACCAAAGCTGTAGATTGCCACAGATGGGCAGCCCAACAAGATCATAATAAACAAGCAAAGGAAAATTCATATGCGTTATGTCGATCCTAATCAACCCGGTTCAAAAGTTCAGTTTAAAGCTCAGTATGAAAACCTGATTGGTGGCCAATGGGTCGCGCCAGTGAAAGGTGAATACTTTGAAAATATCTCCCCTGTAGACGGTAAAGTTTTTACCAAAGTACCACGTTCTTCTGCTGAAGATATTGAATTGGCTTTGGATGCAGCGCATAAAGCCAAAGCCCAATGGAACGCCTCTTCCCCAACCACACGCTCAAATATTTTATTAAAAATTGCCGATCGACTTGAAGAAAACCTAGAGCTCCTTGCAGTTGCAGAAACATGGGACAACGGTAAACCGATTCGTGAAACCTTAGCCGCTGATATTCCACTTTGTATCGATCACTTCCGTTATTTTGCCGGCTGTATCCGTGCCCAAGAAGGCGGCATTTCTGAAATTGATGAAAATACTATTGCTTACCATTTCCATGAACCACTTGGTGTGGTCGGTCAAATTATTCCGTGGAATTTCCCAATCTTGATGGCGGCTTGGAAACTTGCTCCAGCATTGGCTGCGGGAAACTGCATCGTGTTGAAACCTGCGGAGCAAACGCCTGTCAGCATCTTGGTCTTGGCTGAACTCATTCAAGACCTACTCCCACCGGGCGTGCTGAATATTGTGAATGGTTATGGTGTTGAAGTCGGTCGTCCATTGGCGACCAATCCACGCATCTCAAAAATCGCCTTCACAGGTTCAACCGCTGTCGGTCAAATGATCATGCAATATGCGACTGAAAATATCATTCCTGTGACTTTAGAACTTGGTGGAAAATCACCAAATATCTTCTTTGAAGACATCATGGACAAAGACGATGAGTTCCTTGATAAATCGCTCGAAGGTTTTGCCATGTTTGCGCTTAACCAAGGTGAAATTTGCACATGTCCATCACGTGCATTGGTACAAGAAAGCATTGCAGATCGATTCTTGGAAATGGCTGTCGAACGTGTCAAACGTATTAAGACCGGTCATCCACTCGATACCGATACCATGATTGGTGCACAGGCATCGCAAGAGCAACAAGATAAAATCTTGGGCTGTATTGCGACAGGTAAAAATGAAGGTGCTCAGCTGATTACTGGTGGTGACCCACGAAATGAAGTCGGTACAGGTTTCTATATTGAGCCAACGATTTTTAAAGGCACCAATGACATGAAGATTTTCCAAGAAGAAATCTTCGGCCCTGTGCTTTCAGTAGCAACCTTTAAAGACTTTGATGATGCCATTAAAATTGCCAATGACACGATTTATGGTCTAGGTGCAGGGGTTTGGTCGCGTTCAGCACATACTTCATATCGTGCGGGTCGTGCTATTCAGGCAGGTCGTGTATGGACCAACTGTTATCATATCTACCCTGCACACGCAGCATTCGGTGGCTACAAAAAATCAGGGATCGGCCGGGAAAACCACAAAATGATGCTTGATCATTATCAACAAACCAAAAACTTGTTGGTGAGCTATGACACCAAACCAATGGGCTTCTTCTAAGCAGCGTTGAACAATACATGAAATAAAAAGCGAACTTCGGTTCGCTTTTTTGTTAGAAGCCTCTTCAAAGAATTCATTAAAATTTCTTTTAAAAGGCTGCAAATTTTCTTATGCTTGCTAAACAAATAACTTTATTAATTAAAAATATTTAAATAGCTATGAAATATTGTGTCTCCTGTGGAGAAAAAGCATTAGTACAACATCACTTTTGTAGTGCCTGTGGTCATTCATTTGGTGATCAAGTGTCAGACAAACCTAAGCAAGCACGTTATCCCGCATTTGTGCCCAACCAAGATGATATTTCGACCTATGAACATCATCTCAAATACTTAAACAAATTAAGCTCTTTCCAAAGCAAAGTATTCTATCTTTTCTTCTTTGGTGCTTTCGCGGTCATGTTTTTTACTTTCACAAGTGTATTTTCAGGTTGGGCGTCTGTTTCCAAAGCATTTGAATCTATATGGCTATTTCCTTTTTGTATCATCAGTTGTATTGCCATAAAATTTACAAGTTTGGACTATTGGCTTGCTAAACAAATTTATGGTCGAAATTATCGTTATAAAGACAATGGATTAAGACTCGTTTACCAAGAGCTACCAAGCGCTAAAAATCATAAAGATGAATTTATCTGTATCTTTTGCGGCAATAAACGATTCTTTCGTAAAGGTATTTATGCAAGCGATTCATGCACCGTAAATTGCACCAAATGTCAGCATTATTTATATACGGAATAAAGCTTAAGTTTTTTAAGTTAGTACGCCAAAAATAAGACTCAATACAAATGAAAGCTGAGTAAAAGTAGATGTAAGTAAGACAATCAGCCATGATCCATTCTATAATTTTACTTACATCTACAATTACTTCTGCATTCCCGCCCTAAAACTGGTGCTCATATTCAGTAGCATTCACTCAAGTATTCGTCCAATTAGGCTGATCGTGATGAAGCCTGTAAAGCCGCCTCAACAAAATGTAAATGATCAACACCCCAATATAACTCATCATCGACAAACCAACTTGGCGCCCCAAACACACCACGTGCAATGGCTTCTTCGGTAATAACTTTCAGCTCAGACTTTACTTTTTCATCTTCAAGCCATGATTTAACCTGCGCTACCTCCAATCCAAGCTCCTGCATCAATTGAATTAATTCATTGAGATCATTTAAATTGCGTGGCTGACCAAACATTGCGTTAAAAATACCCGTCAGTACATTGAGAAATACTTCAGGCTGAAATAATTGGACTGCGGTTATCAAACGCATCAACTGCAAAGTATTGATCGGAAAATACGGATTCATTTGCACGGGAATCTGCCATAGATCTGACCAGCGCTTAAGATCCCGCATGGAATAGCGTGCCTTTGCAGGCACAGCCATCGGACTACTGTTGCCAGTAGCTTTAAACACCCCACCCAATAACATCGGTTTCCAGATAATCTCTGCCTGATATTGCTCAGCAATGTGCTGAATACGGTGAAATCCGATGTAGCTATATGGACTGCCAACATCAAAATAAAACTCAATGACTTTCATTTTTTTCGTCCTTTTTTGCTTATTTTCCTAATATTTTTAAATCAGCGCTTACCAGCGTTCCATCCACGGTCGCAGATCTAATTCATGCGTCCATGCATCTCGTGGTTGCTGTGAGAGATGCCAATAATTTTCTGCAATATGTACGGGATTTAAAATACCGTCTTGCTCTTTTTTAGCATAAAGATCAGGGAATGTATCTTTGATAAAATCGGTATCAATTGCACCATCAACCACCACATGCGCAACATGAATATTACGTGGACCTAGTTCCCGTGCCATACTTTGTGCCAATGCCCGCAGCGCATGTTTTGCCCCTGCAAATGCTGCAAATCCTGACGCACCACGTGTCCCAGCTGTTGCTCCTGTGAAAATAATCGTGCCTCGTTCACGTGTCACCATGCGTTTTGCCACTTCCCGACCCGTTAAAAAAGCCGAGAAACATGCCATCTCCCATATTTTGAAATATTTACGTGCGGTTTCTTCCAAAATACTACAAGGGACGTTGGCACCAATATTAAAGACCATGACCTCAATCGGGCCAATGTTTGATTCAATGTGCTCGATGAGTTCAATCACTTGCTCTTCTTTTCGAGCATCAGAACCAAAGCCAAAAGCAGTCCCTCCCTGTGTTTGAATTTCAGCAATTAAAGGCTTTAATTTGTCTGCATTTCGTCGTGTCATACAAGCAATATAACCCTCCCGGGCAAAACGTTTGGCTATTTCACCACCAGTTGCATCACCTGCACCAATCACTAAAGCGACTTTTGATAAAGTCTGATTGAGTTGTTGCATAGTCTCACTCCATTGCTGTTTTATTTTTATTCCACGCTCATTTTATTTACGCGTCGGTTTTAAACCACACATTATTAAATAACGATCGTTACTATAACGAATACTATGTTATGATTAATTTATCGTCAATCATAATTTTTTAGGGTCATGCACATGCGTTATAAACCCGAATACAAACAACAAAAACGACAAGAATTGCTCAACATTACGGGGCAAATTGCGAAAAAAAATGGCTTTGCTGCAACAGGTGTTGACAGCTTAATGAAAGCTGCAGGTGTAACTAGTGGCGCATTCTATTCACATTTTTCGTCAAAACAGGATTTACTCAAAGCATTGGTTGAATATGAATTGCAACAAAGCTTTAACATGTGGCAAAGCAACCTGCATCATAATGCAGCCGACTGGATTAATTTTGAATTAGACCGTTACTTAACCCCTTCCCACCTTGAACATCCTGAACAAGGCTGTGTTTTGCCGACACTTGCGACCGAAGTAGCTCGTGCAGATGACACGATTAAACAGGCCTATGAAAAGGAATTACTGCGCGGTCATGCTTTATTTAGCGCACATTTGGCGAGTGAAGAAAAAGCTTGGGCCATGATGTCCCAATTGGTCGGTGCGGTTTTAATTGCACGGGCAATGCATGATCCACATTTGCAAAAAACTATTTTAAACGCCAATAAGATGATGATTCGGCAATATTTAGAGAGCCATGTGGCTGCATCAACGTGATTGATTTTTATGTGACAGTTCATGGAGTTAAAGACCGACAGTTTTCCGACAAACTGTTCATCTCTTTCATTTGAATTATTTAAAATCTGTATAAGCTTACCCATTTTTATGCTTTTCAAGTGTTTAAAGATTCAGCATAAATGGCACAATTCAAATAAAGTCCTCTTTTCAAGGTTCCGACGACTGTGTATAACAATGAGCCATTAAAGGAAAATGATAAGCATAGGCAAAGAACGCAAAAAAACGTTAGACTATGCAACAATCAATGCAAGTAAATGTCATTCGAGACAAACAAAAAGGTGAAGATTGATGCCGCTCAATACTGTTGAAGAGCTCGTAGCTGATATTCGTGCAGGAAAAATGGTCATCCTCATGGATGATGAAGATCGTGAAAATGAAGGCGACCTTGTTATCGCTGCGACCCACGTACGCCCTGAAGATATCAACTTCATGATTACGCATGCGCGTGGTCTTGTGTGCTTAACGCTCAGCAAAGAGCGTTGCCAACAGTTAAATTTACCACTCATGGTTGATGCCAATGGTGCGCAGCACGGTACCAACTTTACCTTGTCTATTGAAGCAGCAAATGGCATTTCAACAGGCATCTCACCTGCAGAACGTGCGCACACCATTCAAACAGCTGTTGCAGCACATGCAAAACCTGCTGATATTGTTCAGCCAGGCCATATTTTCCCACTCATGGCGCAGCCTGGTGGCGTCCTTCACCGTGCAGGCCACACTGAAGCCGGTTGTGATTTATCGCGTTTAGCAGGTCTTGAGCCAGCTTCGGTGATTTGTGAAATCATCAATGAAGACGGCACTATGGCGCGTCGCCCAGACCTTGAAGTGTTTGCTGAAAAGCATGGCTTAAAAATGGGGACCATTGCAGATCTGATTCACTACCGCATGACCAATGAACAAACTGTTGAGCGCATTGATCAACAAACCTTAGATACAGAATACGGTACATTTGAATTGTTCCGTTACCGTGAAATTGGTAATCCAGACATTCATTTAGCCCTTGTGAAAGGCGAACCAAAACAAGGTGTAACCACTGTACGCGTACACGGTTTCAATCCAGTTCGCGACTTACTAAAACTGAATAAACAAGATGGCGCTCCGGCGTGGAATCTCGATAAAGCACTCAAAGAAATCGCATCCAGCGATCGTGGTGTTTTAGTGTGGATTGGTCAGCGTCATTTACAGGACTTAGGTCCTGCTTTAGAAAATTTAACTGCACCGAAAAATGTTAAATCCAATGCAGCACTGTCACAGCAGTATCAAACCATTGGTGTCGGCGCACAAATTTTACGTGATTTAGGCGTGGAAAAAATGAAGCTTCTTAGCTCGCCATTACGCTTTAATGCATTATCAGGTTTTAACTTAGAAGTGGTGGAATACATCACCGCAAATCAAACATCAGAGAAATAATCGAGGTTGCTATGGCAGTTCGCCGTATTGAAGGTATGTTACATCTCGCGAACGAAGACCGTTATGCGATTTTAGTTGGTCGTTTTAATAGCTTTGTTGTTGAACATTTGCTAGAAGGTGCCGTTGATACATTGAAACGTCATGGCGTATCAGAGGATAATATCACTATTGTTCATGCACCGGGTGCTTGGGAACTTCCAGTGGTTGCAAAGAAACTTGCAGCTTCAGATCGTTTCGATGCCATCATCGCGCTTGGCGCAGTGATTCGTGGTAGCACGCCTCACTTCGATTTTGTTGCTGGCGAATGTGCCAAAGGTTTAGGCGTTGTTGGCCTAGACACTGGCTTACCAGTAATTAATGGTGTATTGACTACGGATAGTATTGAACAAGCGATTGAACGCTCAGGTACAAAAGCAGGCAATAAAGGTAGTGAAGCTGCCTTGACTGCTATTGAAATGGTTAACTTGTTAAAGGCTATTTAACGCTATGTCGCAAACACTTCAAGCAACTTATGCAGCAAAACGTAAAGCACGTCGCTTTGCTGTACAAGGAATTTATGAATGGCAGATGAGCCGCAATCCTGTGCATGAGATTGAAGCACGTACGCGTGTGGAAAATGCCATGCACAAGGTAGATCTCGGCTATTACCACGAGTTATTGACCGAGGTTGTTGCCAATCATGAAGCATTGGATGCGCTTTTAATCCCTGTACTCGATCGCGAAGTTGAAGCCTTAGATGGCGTTGAACTTGCAACCCTTCGTTTAGGCTCGTATGAACTCAAAGAACACCTTGAGATTCCTTACCGTGTCGTACTCGATGAAGCGATCGAGTTAGCTAAACATTTTGGCGGTGCAGACAGCCATAAGTACATCAATGGTGTATTGGATCGTTTAGCGACTACATTGCGTGCAGCAGAAAAGCAACAAGCTAATTAATTTATTAAGTAGTATGTTGTATGGCTGAGTTCTCTATCATTGATACCTATTTTAATCGTCACAGCAGTAGTGCTGTCGATTTAGGAGTCGGTGATGACTCAGCCTTGCTCACCCCTCCTCCACAGCAACAATTGGTCATCTGTGCCGATACTCTCGTTGCTGGACGTCATTTTCCTCTCGACACCAACCCACATGCCATTGGCTGGAAATCTGTAGCCGTCAACCTTTCTGACATTGCTGCAATGGGTGCCAAACCGCATAGTATTTTACTGGCATTAAGCCTACCCCAAATTGATCATGAATGGCTCAAAGGCTTTAGTCAGGGTTTATATGATTGTTGCGATCAATTTGGTGTGAGTTTAATTGGTGGTGATACCACACAAAGTCCTCATCTGACGATTTCAGTTACAGCCCTCGGCTGGGTAGAATCAGGACAAGCTGTCCCACGTTCAGGTGCCCAAGTCGGTGATTATATCTGCGTCAGCGGACAAGTCGGTGATGCTGCATTTGGCTTAAACCATTTAGGTCATCGCTTACAACGCCGTTTAGATTATCCCACACCACGTTGCTTATTGGGCCAACAGCTCAAAGGCTTAGCCAACAGTATGATTGATGTCTCTGATGGGCTCGCACAAGATTTAGGACATATCCTCGCTGCTTCACACGTCGGTGCAGAAATTGAATTAGATCAACTTCCTATCGATCACGATGTAAAACAATTACAACAAGAAAAGCAGTGGCAGTACGCACTCGCGGGTGGTGATGACTATGAGTTATGCTTTACAATAAGCCCGCAGAATTATCAAAGAATTCTGCAACTAGAATTAGATGTAAACATTAGTAAAATCGGTCAAATCACCCCAAATTTGGGAATCCGTTATAACAACCACGGTGTGGACCAAGTCATAAAATTTAAGGGATACCAGCATTTTGCATAAGCCAGCCATTAACTTTAAATCCATGTCTTGGTTTAACCGAGTCATCGCCTTTTGTGGCGTGGGATTTGGCTCGGGTCTTGCACCTAAAGCACCGGGCACCTTTGGCTCTGCTTTTGCTTTGTTGTTTATTCCAGGTTGGCTTGCAATCGGCTTTTTCAACTCCATTATAGTCATGATCATCATGTCGATTATTGGGATCTATATTTGCGGTCAAACCGCCAAAGTCATGGGTGTTCATGATGATGGCCGCATCGTATGGGATGAATTTGCCGGTCAGTCCATTACCTTCCTCCCAATTTTATATCTTGGGCAAATGAGCTGGACTTGGGCATTGATTGGTTTTGCTTTATTCCGTTTATTTGATGTCTGGAAACCGTGGCCTATTCGTGTCATTGACCGTCAAGTCGGTGGTGGCTTTGGCATCATGTTCGACGACATTATTGCAGGTCTTTGGGCCGCGCTTTGCATCTGTATTTATTTTTATATTTTGTCTATGTAATAGAAACACCTAGGATTAAACATGTCTACTAGCGTTATTATTCTTGCTGCAGGTAAAGGGACACGTATGCGTTCTCGTTTACCCAAAGTATTACAACCACTCGCAGGACAACCTCTACTCGGCCATGTCATCAACACTGCGAAAAAACTAAATGCAGAAGAAATAATTACCATCTATGGGCATGGCGGTGAATTGGTTCAAAACGCGTTTGCACATGAAAATGTCAAATGGGTTGAACAAGCAGAACAATTGGGTACAGGCCATGCAGTCAAAGTGACTCTGCCTGTCTTAGCAAAAACCGGGATTTCTTTGATTCTCTCGGGTGATGTGCCTTGCATCACTGAAGCAACATTACAAAAACTATTAGATGCATCTGCTCAAACAGGTATTGGCTTAGTAACCCTAACGGTTAATGATGCGACAGGTTATGGTCGTATTGTACGTGAAAATGGCAAAATTCAAGCCATTGTTGAACACAAAGATGCCTCTGAAGAACAACGTAAAATCAAAGAATTTAATACCGGTATTTATGCCGTAAGTAATGCTAAATTGCACGAATGGTTGCCCCAATTAAGTAACAACAATGCGCAAGGTGAATATTACCTGACCGATATCGTTGCCATGGCAATTGCTGACGGTCTCGAAGTTGCATCTGTTGAACCAGAACGCGCTTTCGAAGTGGAAGGTGTCAATGACCGCGTACAATTGGCTGCATTAGAGCGTGAATTTCAAAGTTTCCAAGCAAAACAACTGATGCAACAAGGCGTTCACCTGATTGATCCTGCCCGTTTCGACTTACGTGGCACACTGACTGTCGGTCAAGATGTCCGTATCGACATCAACGTAATTATTGAAGGTGATGTTGAACTCGGTGATAACGTTGAAATTGGTGCAGGTTGTGTGATTAAAAACACCAAGATTGCGGCAGGCACTAAAGTTCAACCATATAGCGTTTTTGACAGTGCCATTGTTGGTGAAGACGCTCAAATCGGTCCATTTGCACGTTTACGCCCTGGCGCAAAATTAGCTGCAGAAGTACATATTGGTAACTTTGTTGAAGTTAAAAATACCACTGTCGGGTTAGGCTCAAAAGCCAACCACTTTACCTATTTAGGTGATGCAGAAGTCGGTGCAGGTTCAAACATTGGCGCAGGCACCATTACCTGCAACTATGATGGCGCAAACAAATTTAAAACCATTATCGGTGACTCAGCCTTCATCGGCTCAAATAGCTCATTAGTCGCTCCTGTCACTATTGGTCATGGTGCAACAGTGGGTGCTGGCTCAACCATTACACGTGACGTGGCAGACAATAGCCTAGCGGTAGAACGTTCGAAGCAATTTGCCAAAGAAAACTATCAACGTCCCCAAAAATTGAAGAAATAAGAGGATTAAATTATGTGCGGTATTGTCGGTGGCGTTGCAGAACGTAGTATTACCAATATTTTAATTGAAGGCTTAAAGCGTCTTGAATATCGTGGCTATGACTCTGCGGGTTTAGCGCTGATTAATAAAGGCCATGTTCTACGTGAACGTCGCGTAGGTAAAGTTGCAAATCTTGAACAAGCCGTTGAAGAAGCAGATATCGCAGGTTCGGTCGGAATTGCACATACGCGCTGGGCAACCCATGGTAAACCGACTGAAAATAATGCTCATCCGCATATTTCAGGTAATGTTGCTGTTGTTCATAACGGCATTATTGAAAACTATCAAGAACTTAAAGATGATCTTGAAGCGCTTGGTTATGTTTTTACCTCACAAACCGATACAGAAGTTGTCGCCCATTTAGTCAATGACGCTTTAAAAACCACTCCGAGTCTTTTAGAAGCGGTTAAAAGTGTCGTGCCTCAGCTCAAAGGTGCTTATGCACTGGGTATCGTACATACTGATCATCCTGATGAATTAATCACGGTACGTGAAGGTTCACCTCTCGTGATTGGTGTCGGTATTGGTGAGAACTTTATTAGCTCGGATCAATTGGCACTTTTACCGATTACCAACCGTTTTATCTACCTTGAAGAAGGTGATATTGCACGTTTGACACGTAATACCATTGAAGTATTCGTCGATGGTAAATTGGTGAATCGTCCAGTCAAAGAGCTTGATGCGACTGTCAGCAATGCTTCAAAAGGTGAATATAAACACTATATGCTCAAAGAAATTTATGAGCAGCCTGAAGCGATTAAACAAACGATTTCTCAAGCCTTAAATGGTAATGCGCTTCGTGATGATTTCCTTGCCAATGCAGCTCAAGATTTCAGCCAAATTCAACAAGTGCAAATCATCGCTTGTGGTACCAGCTACCATGCCGGCATGATTGCCAAATATTGGTTTGAACAACTGATTGACGTGCCTTGCCAAGTCGAAATTGCCAGTGAATTCCGTTATCGCTCGCCTGTGATTGTGAATAACACACTGTATGTTTGTATTTCTCAATCAGGTGAAACAGCCGATACTTTAGCTGCACTGCGTGATACGCAAAAGCGTGCAGCAGCGAAAAGCTTGAATATCACCACCATGACCATTTGCAACGTCGCAACTTCGTCAATGGTACGTGAAACCAACTACAGTTTGTTGACGCTCGCAGGCCCTGAAATTGGTGTTGCTTCGACTAAAGCATTTACCACACAGCTTGCGGCATTGATGCTATTGGTATTGAAAATTGGTCAAATTAAGCAAAGCATTTCAACTGACCGTGTCTCTGAAATTATTGCAGCGCTTTGGCATACACCAAAAGTGATTTTAGATACTTTACAAAATAATGCTGAGATTCTACGTCTATCAGAATTATTTGTTGAAAAAAATCACTGCCTATTCTTGGGTCGTGGAACTGAGTTCCCTATCGCACTTGAAGGTGCTTTGAAACTTAAAGAGATTTCATATATCCACGCAGAAGGCTACGCGGCTGGTGAATTAAAACATGGTCCATTGGCACTGGTTGATAATGATATGCCTGTAGTGATTCTTGCTCCACAAGATGACATGTTGGATAAACTCAAATCGAATATGGAAGAAGTGCAAGCACGTGGTGGTGAGTTATTTGTTTTCGCTGATGAAAATAGCGGGATCAAAGCGAAAGATCGTCAACACGTGGTTTATGTGCCAAGTGTGAATGAAATTTTGGCACCAATTGTGTATAGCATTCCAGTACAACTGCTCTCATACCATGTTGCAGTGCTGCGTGGAACAGATGTCGATCAGCCACGTAACTTGGCGAAGTCTGTGACGGTGGAATAATTTAAGGGTATTAAAAAGGGCGCTTGTGTAATAGAGTAAAAATGTTTAATACTATGTAATAAATTTCTTTACTCTAAAATAAAGTTCCATACTTTTTCTATAATTAAAATATATTTAAATATTTTTCAATATATTAAGAAATAAGTATGGAACTTTTTTTATTTTTAAATGAATCAAAAATTATTTTGTTATTAGTAGTATGAAACTTTCTTTAATTAATACTAAAAATTTATTAATTAAAATCAGTTATTTATAAATTGTATAGTATGAAACTATATTACCTTACAATATAAAACACTCAGCTCTGTCAATTCTTATCAAAATTCCCTCAAAACTTTATCCGAAGAGATAACTTTTTATACGGACTAGCTTTGTTATCCAAAGATTCATAGGGCAGAGCTACCCTTAATTATTCAACTTTAAGATGCAGCTTAGGTATGAGGACAGATTAATACTATAAATCTATTGAGTACTACTACATGTGCATACATCTCACTACTCTCACTAGAGAAGCTCCTAGATGTCTGACTGTTTTTCTTTAATGCCTTACCATATCCAAATAAATGCAGCTGGATAAATTTAAGCTTAAATCCCGAAGAATATTTTTCATAGAAGTAATATTTTAAATTTAAACTGAGCTAAAGAAAGTTCAACTTTTAAGGTGAGATTATCATGATTTTTTTTGATCGCTCATCGCAATATGCTTTTTTCTTCTACACAGCATTGTGTACTCTAGGGATGTCGCATCTCATCCGCAAAGTTTAATCAGACTTTGAACCAAACCTCCCCCGCTACTTAAAGAGACTTAAAATAGAGCTTTGATCATTGAATAATTGTATCAGAGTAGATTTGATTCTTACTTTATTTTCCTTTTGGCTGATCATACCACCGATTCTAAGTATGAAACCGAATGGAAAGATTGTCTGGGCTAACCAAGGATCCATGATAGGAAGACTAATTGGTTGTGCGAAAAATTTTAGGAATAGGCTTATTCATTTTGAGATTATATTACTCAATAAGCCTCCTATATGAGCTTTGTGTAACAAAGCCATACACAACTAACTTCTATGTTAAAAATATGAATAGATTAGACCTCTTGCGAAAGTAAAAATCACTTCCATATAAATTTCATGAGATATCAGAAATTAAACCGTTTTTCAGATTCTGAATTCAAACGCTTGGTTGGCGTACCTCGACAAGTTTTTACTGAGGTGGTAGAGGTTTTAGAAAAAGCAGAATCACTCAAAAAGAAATCAGGTCGACCTCATACTTTAGATATAGAGGACCAGTTGTTATTAACTCACCAATTACTTACGTAACTACAGCACTCAACTGGAATTAGCGGCAAATTACCATATTGCTGAAAGTAATGTGAATCGGACGATTAAAAAAGTTGAAAATGCATTGATGAAATCAAGACGTTTTACCCTGCCAAAACGAAGCATAACCACAGCAGAAGAACACTTTAACTGGGTCATTATTGATGCGACAGAATGTTCAATCGAACGCCTGAAAAAAAATCAGAGTAAGTTCTATAGTGGTAAAAAGAAGAAACATACGCTAAAAGCTCAAGTGATCTATCATCCGAAGAGTAAACAAATCATAGGGCTAGATATATCGAATGGCAGTCAGCATGACATTACACTGGCAAGAAAAACGGTTAAGAAATTTAAACATTGTGAATATGTTATGACCGATTTAGGGTACTACGGATTAGAGCAACATGGCTTTAAATTATTGATGCCCATAAAGAAAAAGAAGAATTTCCCCTTATTTAGTGTTGAGAAAAAGTACAATAAATTGATTGGAAAAATATGAGTTGTGATCGAACACATCAATAGTCAATTGAAAACATTTAGAATATTAAGTGAACGCTATCGAAATAGACGGAAAAGATTCGGTTTACGCATTAACTTAATTACTCCACTGATAAACCGAATAAACTTGCAATAACAACTTTCGCAAGAGGTCTATTATTTGTAAGTAAATATCTATCTAAAAAATTATATATGTTATTGATTTTAAAAAATTAAATAAATTTTAGATCAATAACACTCAATACATAAGAAGAAATAATCATTCATACAGAGTAAAAAAAATTAATATTTTAGAAATAAAGTAGGAAACCATATTGATTAAAATTAAATCAAATGATAGTTTCTAAAAAAAAAGAGATGAGTTCTAGGATGGTTTCAAGACAACAACAATTACGTTGGCTGCAAGAAGGACGTGGTCAGGGGCAATTAGACACATACAAGCCTTTTTTGAATGTCAGAGATAATAAGTCGCTGACTGAAAGATCGAGTCGTGTATATGGTTATAAGACCCAAAGGACTCACCATTTATTTTCTGACTTAGAATTAGCACTATTTTTAGCACTAGATAGAATTCAGGATATTGAAGATATACGGGAGCAAATCCCACTCGATCTTGAAACTACTGTTCAAATTGCTGAAGATCTAAAAATTCCACACCCTATTGAAAAAAATGTCCATCAAATCCTTACCTCAACATTTTTTATCGTCAATCACTCTCCTCTAAAGCCCCCTTGCTTTGTTGTAAAAGCGCTTAAGTCGATACACCTAGATCAAAAAAGGACCATTGCTCAATTAGAACTCGAGAGACGTTATTGGGAGCAAAAAAACATACCTTGGTTTCTCTTTACAGAAAAAGATATTTCATCTACAGCTATAGATAATATTAAATGGCTATATCCCTTGAATAAAGTAAATAATGATATCTACACCTTCTCAAAAATGGATTTCTACCAAAATTATTTTCTTCAAAAACCTGAACTTACACTGATAGAGCTATCAAAATATCTTGATACTCACTACTCAATGGAAGCAGGTGCCTCTCTTCTAGAAATTAGGGAATTGCTTGCTCAGCGCTATTTTCTTTTCGATATCACTAAAGGCTATAGAAAGATTTGTGGTCGTGACATTGAGATCGGAAACATTCAACATTTGGAGAAACTTCGCAATGTTTCAGGTGAATAATGTTTATCAATTAGATCATGTTTTATTTCGGATTCTAAAAATATACCCTCAGTATTTAGTGTGGATGGATATACAGTCTAATAAAGCCTTGCCTGAACTTATCCCAATTTCTGAACTTGAACAACACGTTATCTCTGGTCAAGCCCAACTAGCACATGACCCATTTTCAGATCTCTGTTTACTCTCTGTAGATACAGGATCTATTTACCAGATAAAACGTGATCATAACTTTGCCATAATTAAAAGAATTATTGAGCATGAACGCTTTTATGATCCTAAAGAACGAGCTTATCTAATTGAACAAGTTGTACAACAAAAAATCGCGACTAAACAAACGATTTATCGTCTATTACGATGCTATTGGCAACGTGGTATGACACCTAATGCGCTTATTCCTCAATATTATAATTCTGGTGGAAAAGGGATAAAAAAAACCGTCACTGAAAAAAAATTAGGTCGACCACGTGTTATTTCTGTTGGTACAGGTGCATTAATTGATAAAAGCGTGGAAAAATTATTTAAGAAAGTTATCAATCAATACTTACTCAATGACAAAAAAATTTCCATTAAATACGCTTACCGTAAATTTCTGATACTGTATCAGGAGGAATACCCTGATATACCAAAGACTGAGTATCCTTCTTTTTGGCAATTTAAATATTTTTATGAAAGAGATTTTAGCCGCACTTTTAGGCTTAAAAAGCGTTCTCCTCAAATTCAATATTTGAAAGATAACAGACCTTTATTGTCTACAACAAATTCACAAGTTTCAGGGCCAGGTTCTCGATATCAAATTGACGCAACAATTGCAGATATATATCTCATTTCTGACTCTGATCGCTCATGCATTATTGGTCGGCCAACTGTCTATTTTATGATAGATGAATTTAGTCGTATGGTGACCGGTATGTATGTTGGTCTCGAAAATCCATCATATGTTACGAGCATGCAAGTTCTACGTGTTGCCATGTGTGACAAAGTCAAATATTGTCAAAGTTTTGGCCGTGAAATACGTTCTGAGGATTGGCCTTGCATCGGTTTACCTGAAGCCATTTTAGCAGATCGTGGTGAACTACTCGGTCATCAAATTGAACACCTAGAAAAAAGTTTTGCTATCCGAATTGAAAATGCCCCTGCATATCGAGGTGATCTTAAAGGGATTATCGAGCGATATTTTCGTACCATACAGGCTGACTTTAAACCCTATGCACCAGGTGTTGTACAACCTATTAAAGAAAAGAAACGTGGGGGTAAAGATTATCGGCTAGATGCTACTCTGACTATACATGAGTTTACCAAGATTATACTTAATTCTGTGTTAATGCATAATCAGACGCATGAAATCAGATCTTATGATCGTGATATCGATATGCCGACAGATCTTCCAAATATTCCATTACATCTGTGGAATTGGGGGATCCAAAATAGGACTGGTAAATTAAGAACAGCTTCTGAACGTGCGATCTACATTGCTCTCCTCCCACGGACTGAAGCTACACTGTCGCATTTAGGCCTTAAAGTTTTTGGTGTTTACTATATTTGTAAAGAAATCTTAGAAAATGGTTGGATGCATCGCTCTACATCAATACAGCGCCCACAAAAATTAACCATAGCCTATGATCCGGCTAATGCTGAAAAAATATATGTGTTTTTTTCGCAGCCTAACTCTGAGTATTGGGAAGCACAATTAGCACAACGTTCAAGAGAATTTATAGGCTGTAGTTTTTGGGAAGTTTGGAAAGTTAAGAAGGAGCAAAAGGCTAGCCAGGCAAATTACCATACCTCATTACAAATTGCCCGTGCTGAATTAGAACGTTCAAATGAAGAAATCATTCAAAAAGCCCTTGAATCGACACGACAATCGACCCGAAGCAATGCTGATCGCCTTTCAACCATTAAAGAGAATCGTATAAAGGCACGCGACCAAGAAAGAGAAGTGCTCAAAGAATCAGTGCCTACCTGTAAATCAAATCAAGAACGACCAAGCAATATCGTTTCTTTTTCAAAAGAAAAAGCACACACAGATAACCAGGATCAATACGATCGACCTGCATTTTTTGATCAATTATTCGATGATGATTAAAGTGAGGAAAAAAAATGAAAGTCAACGCCATTTATCAACCGAGCTTTGGTCAATATAGAGGCAATCCACTTATAGAAGCATTGCCGCCAATACGTAATTTCAACGATATTAAAACAGCCTTGAAATGTACAGTAGATATTAGTCCGCTTGAGAAACATGAACCCGGAGTGGTTAGAAGTCATCTGATTTCTCAGCTCATGAATAGTTTTTTTCTGCCTATTTCAAGACACTATTCACTTGAGCAAAAGCTTGGCATTATGATTCGTGATGGATATGTCGCACGTAATCTTGAAAAAGGTGAATTAGCTACTCACCTGCAAAATGGTTACGAACGAATGATGACAGGGGATATCCATGCGTTTCGATTTAAAACAGCACAATCGACTGCCAAGAGTATGTCTTTTATTGGCTGCTCAGGGAGTGGAAAAACCACCACATTAAATCGAATTCTAGCAACATATCCTCAGGTCATTTTTCACGAAAAATATAACTTCACCCAAATTGTCTATCTTAAAATTGACTGTCCACACGATGGATCATTAAAAAGTTTATGCTTACATTTTTTCAGAGCTGTGGATTCTGCAATTGGCTCAGATTATGAAAGAAAATATGCTTTAAAAAGGCATGGTGTTGAAACGCTGATGCATCTAATGAGCCAAATTGCCAATCTTCACGCGATTGGCTTATTAATTATCGATGAAATTCAACATTTGAGCGTTAATAAATCTGGGGGAGAGAAAAAGATGCTTAATTTTTTCGTCACCCTCGTCAATATCATCAGCTTACCTGTTGTAATGGTCGGTACACCAAAAGCACGCCCTATATTTGATGCTGATTTCAGATCAGCTCGAAGAGCAATTGGATTTGGGGCAGTATTATGGGAGCCGATCAAAAATGAAAAAAATAGTGTTTCTCCTCACACTCAGCAAGTGATCAAGTCTGAATGGGTGGGGTTTACAGATACACTTTGGAAATATCAATGGCTGACTAAAGCAGATCTTTCTCTATCTGAAGATATACGGGAATGTTGGTATAAACTATCACAAGGTATACCAGATGTGGTGGTGAAACTGTTTGTATTGGCTCAGATCAGAGCGATCGAGACTGGGGTAGAATGTATTACGATCAGACTGCTAGAAACCACCTACATGCAAGATATGATCCCAATCCATGCCATGATTGAGGCATTACGCAGTGGGGATCCTCAAAGAATTGCACAGTACTCAGACTTAAGTATCCCCGAAGTCGACAAAAAATTACTGTACTTGCAGGAAAAGATTAGACAAGAACATGGCGAGAAAGATGATGTCGATATCTATGATGGAAACTCACAAGCGATTCGTCTGCATCGACTATTGGTTGAATTGGGGTATCAATCAGATCTACTCCCAAACATGATTAAAAGAGCATTTCAGTCTTATCCAAATACAGACATGCAAACTTTGTTGCCTGTGATTATGCAATGGCTCAAAGATGAAAATGACCTCGAAAAAGTCATGGAAAATGATCAGAAAAAAGCGCTCAAATCCCCTCGAAAACCTACCATCAAAGCTGCAGCATGGCATCAGTTAGATAATGCTGACTTACGTTTTCAATACAGTCAAAAAGACCCTCTTCTTTCATTTTATCAACACCTGAAAGATCACACAGGGTATGTAATTGATATTGAGCAATGGCTCAGGGAGAGTCATCAACATGTTTAATTTTCCCACGCCTTATCCTGATGAGTTGATCTACAGTACTGTAGCACGTGCTGGAATACGTTTGGCCCTCAGTAGCCCGAAACAACTCCTTGATGAAGTGTTTCAAAATCGTAAAGTTTCTGCAACGGTAGATCTGCCATGTCATCTTGAAAAAATTTTGCACTGGCTACCCCAAAGACTTTATGATTTAAATCATCTTATTGATAAACACACACTATTCCCAATATATGCTTGCTTTATTCCCGAAGAAAGACGCCAAAACTGCTTACATTTCATGCAAGGAGCATCGCATGGTGCTTTGCACTTAGCTGTAGGACTCAATGCATCAAAAGTTCATATTCCGGAATACTTACGCTACTGTCCTCGATGTTTCGAAGAACAATTACAAAGCTATGGCGAATGGTATTGGTCTAGACTGTGGCAAATTCCAGGTGTTAGTTGCTGTCCTCAACATGGGAAACTCCTCAATAGTAGCGTGCAATATAGACCCGTCCATAAGCATGAATTCAAAGCCGCTTGTTTAGAGAACTGTCCAACACATGCCCAAGAACCCGCCTCCCTAGATGAAATTTTGATTGCACAAAAAGCCATTGAACTTTGTTCACTTACAAACACCCCGTCTGCTAACTTAGCGCAATGGACACTTTTTTATAAAGACCTTGCCTTAAAACATCATATGGTCAAAGGCAAACATCACATAGTACATGAACTCATTTACCAAAAGATTATGCAACGTTGGCCGATGTCATTTCTAATACAGCATGGACTAAGTGATCTGTGTACGGAAAATAGCTGGCTTCATCACATGTTTAGAAAACATCGACGTAGTTTTTCTTACTTAGAACATTTAATCGTGATTGAAGCATTTTACGCTGGGAAGTCTTGGACTTTTCAAGAGATTCTCAAAGCGGTGAAAGCATATTCACATACGCCAACAAGCTTCTGTGACAACACCGTAGGCGAAAAGTTACAACCCACAGTTATCCATACCCAACGTCATTTATGGTTAACTGCTTTAGCACAAACCTCTATTGTGAATGCAAGACGACAAAATACAGCCCTGTATGCTTGGTTATACCGTAATGATAAAAAATGGCTAGTAGAAACCAATGCTCAGAAACAGATGCCATTTATTCCATCTGGAAAAAAAGTCAATTGGAAACAACGTGATTGGGAAGGCGTCAAAACATTACTTCGCTTACACCAACAATTGCTGGAAAACCTTGACTCTCCTCGAAGAACAAGAACCTGGTGGATCAAACAGTTGTCAAGCCCGTCAACCATTGAAAAAAATCTCGCGAGCTTGCCATTGATCACCAAATTTCTAAACACTTACCAAGAAGACACCAGCTGCTATCAAATTCGACGTTTATCACGTGAATTGCTTCTCACCAAACGCAATAATGAATCCATATCCTTATGGGTACTACTGAGAAAAACCGGTTTAACAACAGACAGAATGACTCAGGAAACACAGACCTTCCTTAACCATGTTATACAACACGATCAGCTGATTAAGGTGTAATAATGCTAAAAGACTTTCCTGAAAATACGATTATTCGTTCTATCGGCCCTATTTATAAAGAGCAGAGAAACAAAGCGTGGAAGATTAAACTCCATCTGCAAGAGCTGGCATCGAAAAAACAATATACTCTAGGGTATAGATTCTCAAATATGCATCTTTTTGCACGCCAAAAATGTCTAAATCCAACACCCAATTGTAAATTACTAGAACCCCTCATTTTGACCTATAAAATTGAGCATCTTAGACGTTGGCATAACAGTTGCAACGTCTACAACCGGCAAAACCAAGTATCTCAGGTTATGACAGATGTAGAGCAGCGCTATGAAAATACTTGGGTACATTTACCCAAAATTGAACTGGCACGTGCCTTATTTTTTCATAATGCCTACCTTGCTCGCAATGCACTTCATCCAGAATTTTTAGATCTAGAATTTGCTGTACAGGAAATCTCGAAAGCGCATTACATCATTCATGAATTGGTGCCAAAAAGTTTTCCGGCTGCGCTATATGAGTCTGTTGAAATGCGCAGTGTATTGGCTTGGATTTTAATTAATCGTGAAATTAAAGCCTGCTATAAAAGTATCCATGCTCATTTTATGGCACAAAAATATACAGACCAATCAACAGAACTATGGAACTTTGACTTTAGTTGTCCATCTTTAAAAAACACCGAAATCACTGTAAAAGCTTACTATTCAAAAAAATCGAATCAGATTTATATTAATGAAATTCTCGAAATTAAGCATATACCCTCCAAGCTGCCTGATTTAATTGAATTTTCTAGCACCCGCTTCATCCAAAAACAAAATGAAGTTACCAGTGATAAAGTAAAAGGTGGTTATGGCATTGAAAAAATGCCGGATGAGCCTAAGATCGATGATGTTCAAGAAGCAAACTCTGATAAAGGGATGGTGATTATCAAATCTGAACCCGTCTTGCTTAGTTTTCAGCAACCCATCTGTACAGCAAAACGATATATCAAACGCAAAGGAGCAAATCAACCATATGGAGAAGAACAAGGCATCCTCGATGATCCTGAGGTGGTTGCAACAGATGAACCCTCTATCTTAGGGACCGTTCGCCAAGGTGAATTCATGGGGCTTGCAGAAGATGCTGAATACGCAGAATATTTCAGTAAAGGCTTTGATGCATTTAAACAGGTGATGATAGGTTTAAATGACGCAGAGATTATCAAATTGACATCAGAAGAACCATATTATCATCGACTACCTAAAGTCGGTAAATCACGATTAAATTATCTCATTCATCGAGATCAGCCTCGTTCTTTACTAGAGTTTAGATTTAATTACAAAAAGAGGCCTTTTAGTATCTTTGAAATCGATCTTGATGACCAGGCAAAAAACATTTCTACTCTTTTAATGCAATGGAATTTGCAAACAGAGTATGATGAAAAGATTATCAAAGAGCTGACCACATTAATCATAAAACATTCATTGCGTTGGCCAAAGAAAGAAAAACTTTCAAAATGGGGGATGGTAAAAATGATCAATCACCCTAAGAAGTCGAATTCATCCGTCGAATATACCTTAGATGAGATAAAAATCTGGCGACAGAATATCGCGAGGCATTTATCTTGTTTTGAATAATTGTAGGTAGATGGTGTCCACATGCATTCTACATCTATGAATGTGCTTATATCTTCATGCCGTCGTAAGCACCCGCTCAACACATGTTCTAAATTCCAATCATAAGCCTCAATTGAGTCCCCCGTTAAAAAAATAATGAGGACTCAATTTACAATGACTCATCATCAAACATTCACTATATCTAACACTCAATAAAAAAGACATTCAAAATTCAAAGCTAATCCAAGCTGATATTGATGAACCACCCCAATGATTTAAGTTATTGATCTATGTTTGATACTTATGATGGTTCACGATATCCATTTGGATTGTTTTTTTGCCAATTCCAGCTATCGCGTAACATATCGGATAACCCAAATTTCGGTTGCCAATCTAGCTCGCTGACTGCTTTGCTATTATCTGCAAAACAAGTTGCGATATCACCATCACGCCGTGGCGCAAACTCATAATTGACTTTTACACCATTCACTTGCTCAAAGGCAGCAATGACTTCTAATACCGATACGCCTTTTCCAGTACCAATATTCCACGCATCGCAACCCGTTTGTTTTAAACGATATTGTAGCGCTGCTAAGTGTGCACTGGCTAAGTCAACAACATGAACATAATCACGTACACCCGTGCCATCTATAGTGGCATAATCATTACCAAAAATAGCCAATTTCTCTCTTAAACCTACCACAACTTGGGTCACATATGGCATGAGATTATTAGGAGTCCCTTGCGGATCTTCCCCAATTTGACCACTGTGATGTGCACCTACAGGGTTAAAATAACGTAATAAAGCAATGGACCAACGTGGCTCACTCAATGCTAATTTTTGTAGCAGTTGCTCTACAATCAGTTTGGTATAGCCATAATTATTGGTGGTATTGCCTGTAGGCATGCTTTCATTAAGCGGTGATTGATGCTGCTCACCATACACCGTAGCAGATGAACTAAAGACTAAATTAAATACCTGCGCCTTTTGCATTGCATTCAATAAAGTCACTGAACCTGAAATATTATTGTCAAAATATTCAAGTGGCTTGGTCTGACTCTCACCTACCGCTTTTAAACCAGCAAAATGAATGACTGCATCAATTTGATAGTTATTAAAAATTTGATCAAGCAGATGACTATCGCGAATATCACCCTCAATAAACGTAAGCACTTTATTCGCAAGGCGTTGTACACGATGAAGCGCTTCAATCGAACTATTGGCTAGATTATCTAAGACGACAACTTGATAACCTTGCTCTAAAAGTTGTAGGCAAGTGTGTGAGCCAATATAACCTGCTCCACCTGTAACTAAAATTGTACTCATATTGACCCTTAATTGACTCTAATCTCTTTGCCACGTTGATAACCATCAACATAATGCTCAAGCTGAGTAAGTGCCCATTGAATATCATCGTCTACTGCAGTTAACTGATTTAAACGTTCAAATACAACAAGTAACTCATCTAAAGGATACTGCTTTTCAAATGAACGTAAAATTCGGCTGTGTTCAGTAATTTCGGTATCTTCTTGATCGATCAATAGCTCTTCATAGAGTTTTTCACCCGGACGTAAACCTGAATATTCAATTGCAATATCACCGCTCATACTGCCCTCTTCACGCACTTTTAAACCACTTAAAGCAATCATTTGGCGTGCTAGATCTTGAATACGCACAGGCTCACCCATGTCTAATAAAAATACATCACCGCCCGTACCCAAAGCACCCGCTTGAATCACTAACTGTGATGCTTCAGGAATAGTCATAAAGTAACGCGTGACATCTGGATGTGTCACAGTAATTGGGCCACCTTTGGCAATTTGCTGCTTAAATAATGGCACGACCGAACCTGATGAGCCGAGTACATTACCAAAACGCACAATACTAATTTGCGTTTTTTGTTGTGCCACTGCCATAGCCTGACAATATAGCTCTGCCATACGTTTGGATGCGCCCATGACATTGGTTGGACGCACAGCTTTATCGGTGGAAATGAGTACAAAAGTTTCTACGCCTTTTTTAACCGCAGCATTTACGCTAAATGCCGTACCTACTGAGTTATTTTGTAAACCTGCAATAGGGTTACATTCCACCAAGGGTACATGCTTATAAGCTGCCGCATGATAGACGGTTTGAACACCGTATTGCTCAATGACCCGTTCCAGTTTACTTTCATCCACTACCGAACCTAGAATTGGAATAATTTCACAGCTGGCACTAAGACGTAATTCTTTATCGATACTATATAAAGCAAACTCTGTCAGCTCATAGATAATAAGTTTTACCGGTTGATTTTTAATAATTTGACGACATAGCTCTGAGCCAATGGAGCCTCCTGCCCCTGTAACCATCACGACTTTATCTTTGATATTTTTTTCTAGTAGTTCTGCGACAGGGGGGACTGGATCACGTCCTAGAAGGTCAATAATATCGACTTCCTGAATATCAGAAACTCGAATTTCACCATTGACCAGTTTAGTCAGCCCTGGAATTTCAGTAATTTTTAAATGGGCAGGTTCCAAGAATTTTACAATCTCGCTTTTGCGGATACGTCCCACTGAAGGAAGAGCAATCAGAATTTCATCAATACGTAATTTGGTAAAAGATTTTAATGCAGTTTCTGGCGCATAAACTTGAATTCCCCCAATATTCTGACCGCTCAATGAAGGATTATCATCAATAAACATGACTGGTAAATGTTCATTAGAACGATTTAAAGTTGCTGCAACCTGCTGTCCCGCATAACCTGCACCGTAAATCGCAATCCGTTTTTTCGATACTCCTGCATATAAGTAAGAACGAACAATAAAGCGGATCAATCCCCGACTAAACCAGACCCAGGCAAACATCATGAAGCCAAACATCAAAGGAATAGAAGTAGGAATGAACGCATGTGTGGCATACGCAAGCAAATACAAACCAATGACTGCCAGAACAGTGGCTAGCCCTAATTTAACAATAAAAAATTCATTAAAAGTACGAACAATAAAACGATAAACACCACAAACAAATAAAGCCAATACGGCAATGGCACTTACCCAAATTGTGCCAAAAGGAATATTTGGAACGACTTCTGCACCCAGATCGAATTGACGAATGGCATAGCAAAGCCAGATCAGGACGGGAAATATGCAGAAGTCCAAAATAACTAAAAATGTCTGTTTAGCCGCACGTGGAGATTCAACTAAAGGTAGAATGATAGATTTCACTTGCTGTGTCTTCTCAATAATTATTTATAAATTTTTACCCCATATTAAATATTAGAGAGAATTGAGGTAAAAACTTGGATAAATGTTTAAAGTGTACCTATAAAGATACACTTTACATGATTGAATCCTAGAGAATTATATGCGACTAATCACCTGCTGAATAACATCTTTAGTTGTTTGAATATTATTTTCTGTTAACGTTGGATGCACGAGGAACATTAGACTGGTTTCACCCAGTTTTTGAGCGTTCTTTAAACGTTCTTTCGGACGCCATGGTGTGTCATCAAAAGCATGCTCCAGGTAGACTTCTGAACAAGACCCACTAAAGCATGGTATACCTTCTGCATTAATTTCAGTCATGATTCGGTCACGTGACCAGCCTTCTGGTAAAGCATCAGTATTGACTTGTACATAGCATTTATAGGCAGCATGTACATAATCATCTGATGGGCGATGAACTGTAAAATATGGGCTATCTGCAAATGCAGCAAAAATTTTTTCCATATTTGCATTACGCTGTACTGTCCATTCGGACATCTTTTTCAGTTGGATACGCCCGATCACAGCCTGCATTTCCATCATGCGCCAGTTGGTACCAAACGAATCATGCAACCAACGGAAACCCGGTGGGTGTTGTTTGTTGTAAATACTGTCAAAGTTTTTACCATGGTCTTTATATGACCACATTTTTTTCCACAGACCTTCATCATTAGTAGTGACCATACCACCCTCGCCGCCTGTGGTCATAATTTTGTCTTGGCAAAATGACCATGCTGCAATATGACCAATAGAACCCGCAGATTTACCTTTGTATTTAGCACCATGCGCTTGGGCACAGTCTTCAATCACATAAAGACCTTTTTCTTGCGCCAATTGCATAATTGGATCCATATCACACATCCAACCTGCCAAATGCACACAAATAATGGCTTTGGTATTTGGCGTTAATACTGCTTCAATAGTGCGGCGTGAAATGTTTTGTGAATCCAGCTCTACATCAGCAAAAATTGGATTTGCGCCTGCGGTTACAATTGAACTTGCCGAAGCTAAAAAGGTACGTGAAGTAACAATCACGTCATCACCCGCGCCTACACCTAATGCTTTTAAAGCCACATCTAATGCAACAGTACCATTGGCAAGTGCCACTGCATATTGAGTCTCGGCAAATTGTGCAAACTCTTTTTCAAACTCACGGCACTCTTGTCCCGTCCAATAATTAACTTTATTAGAGAGTAAAACTTGAGATACAGCATTAGCCTCTTGTTGACTAAAGCTTGGCCATGGTTCAAATGCAGTGTTTAACATGATGGTTCCTAAAATATTTAAAAGCTAAATTTATTTTTTCTCTAAAATTCGTGCGGGGTTACCCACAACGGTCACGCCTGCGGGTACGCTTTTGGTCACTACTGCGCCCATACCTACAATGGCGCCTTTACCAATCACTAAAGGTTTGTCTGGCGTGCCTTGTTTAATCACGGCACCAGTACCAATATAGGCATGATCATGAATATGAATATTGCCGTTACATTTTACTCCAGGAGCAAAAGTAACATAGTCGCCAATTACACAATCATGTTCTACATAGCTATATAAATTGGCGTGGAAACACTTCCCAATTTTGATATTAGAAGTAATTGTCACAAATGGGCTTAATGCAGCGCCTGGGGAAATTTCAGCATTATCCATACGCACAACATTATCTGCCTGAACAGTCCATAACTCAATTGCATCTTCTTCAAGTTTTATCGCAATTTTTTCACGAATTTGACTATTGGCAATCGCAATGAGAACTGACTTTCTATCAGCCTTTAGATTTTTAAATGTTGCATAATTTAACGCTCTATGTCCATTAACCGTCATTTCTTCGATCAGACTGTCATCTATAAAATAGATTTCGGCATTTATATTCTGACGCTGTAATTGCTGGCGAGCCACAGGCATCAAGCTTCGGCCACAACCTGAAGCGCCATAGACTGCATAGATTTCAATCATGGAGATTGTCCGTTTTTGTACCGGTAAATTTGCTCATGGTCGCTTCACCCTCGGCACTGATATCATCTTTTGCTAAAACTTTATGTACCGTTTTAAACATGATTTTAAAGTCGAGCCAGATGGATTGATTTTCCACATACCAGGTATCAAGCTTGAACTTTTCTTCCCAACTAATCGCATTACGGCCATTGACCTGTGCATGACCGGTCATACCTGGACGCACATTGTGACGTTTAGCTTGTTCGGCATTATAAAGCGGCAGATATTCCATCAGTAATGGGCGTGGGCCGACAATACTCATATCACCTTTGATTACGTTCCACAGTTCCGGCATTTCGTCCAGACTGGTGGAGCGCAGCATTTGACCAAAAGGCGTTAAACGTTCACTGTCTGGCAATGGGTTACCCTGCTCGTTCACAGCATCTTTCATGGTGCGGAACTTGATCATCTCAAAGGGCTTGCCATGTAAACCGGGACGCACCTGGCGAAACAAGACCGGAGAGCCCAGATTTTTTTTCACTTTGTAAGCCACAAAGGCATAAAGTGGTGAAAGCAGGATCAGGGCGATGGAAGCGATGATAATATCGAGAAGGCGTTTAATCATGAGTTAGTTTACTATCTGAAATTTTTTGATAGAAATTTAAATAGTTATTCCATACTTTCTTCTGCTCAAAATTTTTAATTGCCCAATCTCGAGAATTAGAAAATTGACTTTTAAATTTCTGTGGGTTCTCTACTGCATTTCGTATTGCTTCTGCAATGCTTTCAATATCTTGAAAAGCAAATTTTAATCCGCTTATATTATCCTGCACACTATCTTTTACCCCAGTAACATCATAAGCAAATGTTGGAACATTACAACTCGCAGCTTCTAAAGCTACATTTCCAAATCCTTCTCTATGGCTTAAAAAAAGATGTAAATCAGCATGTTGAAAATAATTCACTGGTTCCGTAGTGTGAGGAATATACTTTACAAAGTCATAATTTTTAAGAATATAATCAAGTTCAAATTGAGATTCTTCATCTTCAACCTTTCCCACCAAAATAAGCTCTAATGGTAAATCCTTAATTAATTCTATTAATTTGGTTAAATCAAAAATTCCTTTGTCATGACAAATACGCCCCATCATAATAATATTAAACTTCTGGTTTACGCGGCTTTCTATAGGATAAAACTTATGTATATCAACTCCATTCGATGATCCCTGATTTAAAATAATAGCTTTAGAAGAAGAAATTATTTTTTCATCCAAATAAACTTGCTTTAATGATTTCGAAATAAACAATACATAATTAGAAAAAGACAGAGATATTTTGTCTAAAAAACTAAAAAACTTTCGCTTTTTACCAGTATAGTTTTCATATACTCGTCCTCTTACTAGTGCAGTGCGATTAGGCTGAAAACTTAGAACACTCGCTAAACTACCCAGCAAAAGAGCTTTAGGAGTAGAATATACAATTAAGTCAAACCTATTAATTAAAAGAAATTTCCATAACATAAATAGGCATTTTATATCGTTAAGTAAATTTGGTTGCCTGGTTAAGGGCATTTTTACAACCTTACCAACCTTACGAGCTTTAAGATTTTCTATTTGCCTTTTATCACCACCACAAACTAAAGTAACATCAAACTCTTTAGTATTATAAAAATATTCAAGTTGCCCTTTGCATAAGGTATTGAAAGAAATAGCATCGGTAATAATGAAACATATTTTTTTCATAAAACACCTAATTATTAAATATATTACTAATTATTGCTTCATGATATTTAATTGTATCCAAGCTTATAGGCTCCTTATTTCTAAGCCTAATAATTTTTTGGAGTAAACCAACATAATCTAATAAATCGACAGCGTAAAACTTTATTCTTGAAGAAATTAATATTTTTAGCTTAGGTTTTTTACAATATTTTTTGTAAACATTTAAACCATCTTTATATGACCTTTTTAGCTTTTCAGCTGTAACTAAACCTTCCTCCCGATAATAATACAGAGCTTCTGGCAACACCGCTAACTTTAAATCATTTTTAGAAATTGCTCTACACCACAATTCAAAATCTTCAGTTCTTGGTAAGCTCTGATCATATTTATTTCTTAAGTACCAATCTCTTTTCGCTAAAATAGATGCATGTACTATTGGGTAATGTCTTTTCACTTCAGAAAAATCTGTATAAATTTCCCTCAAACGACGTATTCCTCTAACTTGGTTTTTATCATTAATTGATACTACCCCGGTTGAAACAAGATCAAACTCTTTATTTTTTTCTAAAAAATCTAATTGAATTTTTAGACGATCAGGATGCATTAAGTCATCTGCATCCATACGTGCAATATATTCATATTGAGATTCTTGAATAATTTGATTTAAACGAGTAGGTAATTTCTTGTTTTTCCCATCAGAAATCACACGAATACGGTGATCTTTCTTAGCAAACTCTTGTGCTATGCTCAAAGACTGATCTGTAGATCCATCATTAACTAGAATTAACTCCCAATCTTGAAACGATTGTTGAATTACAGATTTTATAGCATCAGCTAAAAACAACTCTGCATTATAAAATGGAATACCAATACTAACTTTCATTTAAATTTTGCCATAATAAAAAAATTAATCGATAGAAAAGATTTTAATCTCATATTACATCAATTTATTATTTTTTAATAAATAGGTTTCAACTAAAAAATCAAAATATTGATTGGAAATATTTTCGAAATTTAGTGAATTAGCAACCTCTTTGGCATTAAATCCAACATAGCTTCTTAGTTCTGTATTTTCCATTAACATATTGAGAGTTAGAGAAAAATTTTCAATATCACCTACTTCGATCAGATATCCACTATATCCATGTTTTATTAAATCTTTAGGCCCAGTTACACAATTAAAACTTACACATGGTAAAGAAGCAGACATACCTTCAGCTAGTGCATTTGGAAAACCCTCTGAAATAGAAGTAAAAGCGAAAATTGAAGATCGAGACAGCCATTCATCTACATTTTTAGTGGCACCAATAAATTTAACATTATCCTCTAAATTTAAATTTTTGACTTGTTGTAATAGTTCATTTTTTAGAATTCCATCACCCAAGAATACTAACTTCCAATCATCAATATTTTTACAATTTGCAAAAGCTTCAATTAAATATTTATGTCCTTTTACAGGAATAAGACGACCCACACAAATAATAATATTCTCTTTATTTGCATTTATCGTTGATATATTCCTTACAGGATTAGGTATTACAATTTGATTAATATTTCCAATTTCATCTAGAACAAATTTTTTATAATCTTGAGTTTGTACAATCATCCCATCACAATAAGGATATAGCTTTTTTCTTAAAAAATTATAAAACTTAGACACAAAAGCTTGAGGACTATCCCTTTCAGAAATCACGACTTTACAATTTAAATTTCTAGTAGCTAAAAGAGTCAATAAATTACTCTGTCTAACAAAACTAAGACACAAATCAGGCTTAACAGATTCAATTAATTTTCTTAACTTAATAAGAAGTATAAAAAAATTAAATAGTTTTAATGAGCCACCAGCATTGTAATTAAGTCGATGAATTTTTATATTATCATTAATATGATAAAAATCTTCACTATCCATTAAAACCACAATTTCAAGAGTACATTTTTTTTTTACTATCCAATCATTGGCTAGACCTGACATTACTCTTTCAGCTCCTCCCGAACCCAACGAAGGAATAACCATTAAAACTTTCATTAAAACAACCCTTTTAGCCAACTATTAAAGTTAAAAATCGAATAAAAAATTAAGCCTCTTTCATAAATCAAAAAACGAACAGTCTCTTGCTGATTATTTGTACCGAAGAATTTTAAATATTCATGCATAATCTGCGGATGAAATATATCGATTCAAAGAAGCTTTCTGAAACACAGT
>NZ_VPBM01000017.1:0-95839 GCF_013418745.1 Acinetobacter sp. YH12126
TGATGGCTCATATCATGACTGGTTTGAAGGTCGAGCTGCAAAATGCTGCTTGTTGGTTTATATCGATGATGCTACTGGAAAGCTGTTGCATCTGCGCTTTTGTGAGGCTGAAACGACCTTTGACTACATGCTTTCAACCCGAGCCTACATTGAACAATACGGCAAACCTCTAGCCTTTTATAGCGACAAGCATTCGGTATTCAGAGTTAATCAGAAATCCAGGCAAGACAGCCAGATTACGCAATTTGGGCGGATTCTGAATAATTTGAACATCGATATTATCTTTGCCAACTCACCCCAAGCCAAAGGTCGTGTGGAACGTGCCAACAGAACCCTTCAGGACCGTCTGATCAAGGAGATGCGCCTGGAAGGCATCGGTTCGATTGCAGAGGCCAATATATGGTTACCCTGCTTTATTGAGCAGTTCAATCAGAAGTTCGCCAAATGTGCGCGAAACTCAAAGAACCTGCATCGGCCATTAAGCGAATCTGATCTTGAACTGGATGATATTTTTACCTGGCAGGAACCGCGTAAGGTCACCAAGAATCTGACCCTGACCTATGACAAGTGTATTTATATGCTTGAACCGACAGAGCTGAATCATAAGCTTGTTGGGCAATACATTTCATTTCTGGAGTACCCGGATGGTACTGTGGCAATCATGCATGAAGGACGGAAGATCAACTATAGCGTCTTCAATAAACTGGCTGGACTACAGCAGAATGATGTGGTTGAGAATAAAAGATTAGGTTCGGTCCTGGCCCATATCCAGCAGCAACATGAGGAATTGGAGAAACAGAATAAACGTTCCCGTCTCAAGAAAAGTATGCCGAGTCGTAAAGCTCAGAAAGTTGTTATTGAACAAAGAAATTTAAATCCTGTGCTTGACTCTTGTAGTTAAAAACAGGACATTTTAAATGGTTTATCGCATAGACATTTTAATTGGTGAATAACAAATTTGTTTTATCCAATATAAATCATAATCTTATATAAATTCGCCCTAGAATTGAGTGCACTAGAGCAGTTTTTATATGAATATTCACTCAATTTGCGTATTTTGTCAGAATTTTTCAAAATCATTTTTTAGTGACAGTGAACAAAGGCTCTTCCCTAAGCCTTCATGGTATTAAATCTTCTTCAATTGCATCACTTTAAACAGTACAAACAGCAATAAAATCCATACGGGCTGCATCAGCACCGACAGCATAAAGCCCTGATTCCACATGATGTATAAAATCATCAGCATGAACACCAAAACAAAATAGTTGGTGAACGGTGCAAATAAAGCAGGAAACTTGGTCAGTATGCCCTGTTGCTGCATCGCTTTTCTAAACTTCAAATGAATCAAGCTGATCAGCATCCAATTCAGCACCGCAGCGCTCACCACGATATAAATCAAATAACTCAATGCTTTTTCAGGTAAGAAATAATTCAGCAGCACACAGCCAAAAATCAGCAAAGCAGAAAATAAAACTGCAGCAATCGGTGTCCCGTGCTTATTCACCTGTTTAAAGGCTTTTGGCGCATTGCCCTGTTCTGCCAAACCAAGCAGCATGCGGCTATTGGCATACATGCCGCTATTACAGACCGAAACGGAGGCCGTCAAAATAATAAAATTCAGCAAATGCGCCGCCCAATCAATCCCCATCTGATTAAAAATCATCACAAAAGGACTATGATCCAAACCGCCAAGTTTCAACTGATTCCACGGCACCAGCGACAGCAGTACCGCCAAGGAACAGATATAAAATAAGAACACGCGGATTACGGTCTGATTCACCGCTTTCGGGATATTTTGATCAGGATTTTCAGTTTCAGCCGCCGCCATGCTGATTAATTCAATGCCGCCAAAAGCAAACATCATAAAGGCTAGCATATAGAATAAGCCTTCAAAACCGTGCGGGAAGAAGCCGCCATGTACCCATAAATTACTAATCGAAGCGGTAGAGTCTGCGCCCGCTGTAAGTAGCAGGTATATACCAAAAATAATCATGGCAACAATCGCCACAACCTTAATCATCGACAGCCAAAATTCAGATTCTGCATACAGTTTGACATTAGCTAAATTGGCTAGCGTAATCACAGCAAAAAACACCAAAACTGAAATCCAAGCAGGCACATGCGGCCACCAGTAATTGACATATTTGCCTATCGCGGTCAGCTCGGTCATCACTACTAAAATATACAGAATCCAGTAGTTCCAGCCCGTTAAAAAGCCCGCAAACTTGCCCCAATACTTAAAAGCAAAATGACTGAATGAACCTGTGACTGGCTTTTGCACGATCATCTCGCCCAGCTGGCGCATAATCAGAAAAGCAATCAAACCACCAATCAAATAGCCCAGAATTATCGATGGTCCAGCCGACTCAATAATATGCGCAGAGCCTAAAAATAGCCCTGTCCCGATTGCGCCACCCATTGCAATCAGCTGAATATGACGGCTCTTTAATCGGCGCTGCAGTTGAGGCATTTCGCTGCTCACAACACGTTCTCATCTTATAAAAAAGTGGATTGTAGCCTGTGCAGCTCTTTGCAGCCAAATATTCACAGATCATTTCTGTATGAATCATTATGGAATACAGCGCGTGAGCTGCATTTCTCCATAGCACTTGGTCAAATTGATAGGATGGACAATACGGGCCATAAGATTCCACTCGAACAGCCGGAAGCTTTAGCCGCCAGTATACTAAAGTGGCTGAATATATTGTCCCTTTAAATATAAACAGCCCTCAATAGAGAGCTGCTTTTTAGCATTCACTTCACTTGATGGATGATTGATAGTGAATGCAGAACGTCTAAACCTATTTATTCATGCTGCGGTGTCATGTAAATCTTTATTTTCGCTGTGGCACTTCAGCCCACCGTGCATAACTCTTCGTGCTTTTCAGCACAGTGCCCGCTTGTTTTGCAGCTGCGCCACTATAGTCCTGAGAGAAACTATCCGAATTTTCATCAAAACTCGCACCATCAAATAATGGGAAAGTTCCGGCTTTTTTCTGAATCACCAGATCATCAATCATCCAACCGCGGAAACCGTTATAAAGTTGATCGACTGTTCTGAATTGGAATTTCAGCTGAACATTGGCCTTGCCTGCATATTCATCTAATGAAATTGCTTCTTGCTGAACAGCAGCCGGTGCGAGGTTAAAGCCTAAATTACTGTATGGAATCGGCGCGCGCTCATATGCCGAGGATGGATCTGCCAGCGGGTTTAATCGAGCCAAGGTCTTAAAGCTGTTGCCACCGTCGGTAGAAACTAAAATATTCATCAAATCGAACCCTTGATTATTTGGATTGACCGACTCAATTTCCCACCATGTTTTAAAGCTTAAACTCAAAGGCGCTTGATACTGGCTTAGATTAATGGCAGGTGAGATTAACTCACCCATATTATGGGTATTAGATGTTCCGCCATCAAACTCTGGAGCCAAAGATGAATCACTTAAAGCGCCAATAAAGTTGCCATTTACTTTGTCGCCATACCAATATGCCGTATTGCCTTGCAGTGGCTCAGGCACCTTGCCTTGACTTTGGTCATTCGGCGCTAAGCGCACACGCTGATTTACTTGATTATTACGAATGTTGTGACCTTTGTTTAGCAACTGCCAATCGACATTAGCCACACTTGGCTGCGACTTTGTCCATGCATTGCGGGTTGCTGAGTCCACTTCAAAAGTTTCACGCCATACCACATCTGCAGATGCTGTTTCAGGCAGCACTTCAAATTGATAGCCCGATGCAGAAGAAGCAATGACCGTAACTTTTTTCGTAATAGTGTTAATTCCTGCACCGTTAATGGTGAGCGTGGCATTTTTCAATGCTTCAAGCAGCGCACTGGATACATTAAATGAAAGCGTGAAATATCCATTGGCATCAGTCAAAGCACTAACAAATGCGCCATTGGTCGCTGTACCGCCAGACAATGACACTTGCGCATTCGCCAAAGGTTTCCCTTTAAAAATCACTTGACCAGAGAATGTTCCGACCACTGCATCATTGACTGGTGCATCACTTAGTGTCTGACAGTCTTGGTCTAAGCAGTTGAGAACCACATTCAACACAATGCTCTTATTGGTATTTTTAGGATGGATCAAGAATGCCGAAACTGCAGACTGTCCATTTTTAGTAACCAAAACATAATATGTGCCTGCAGCCAATTTAGGCAGTTTAACGATGCCTTGAGCATTCGCAAGGTAACTTTGACCTTTAAAATGAGTCGCTGTCGGTAAACTATTGATCGGTGGAAAGAACTGCTCAGAATCATCCGCTGTAATTGTATTCGTTGCTATTTTCAGACTGCCTGATTGTACTTTTTGCCATTCTTCATCACTTAAAATCTGAATCGACGCAGCATTTAAAGCAAGATTATTCACATCTAATAAAGTCAGCTCTTCTACACTCTTTTGTACCATAGCATCGGCAACTGGCTCTGGCGGTACACTCCCTGTCTCGTCACGATCACTACCACCACATGCCGTTAAACCCAAGACACCCGTGACCATTATTATTTTTACAAAAGCGCTATTTTTCATCTGTTCTGCCCTCTGGCTTTTCCATTTTTAAAAATTGTTATCTCAACATTGAACTCTACCAGCCCAAACATACTGGTGAATATTCCAGCAAAATAATAACCAATTTTCATTAAATGCGCAAATTTCGCATTTTTATGTGATTTTTATCATTCATCCAATTGCCATTGTTTTGCTGTTAAGGGATGCCCATTCCTTCAAAAATGGAATACTAATAAATATCTAATACTGATAAAAACTTTAAAAAATAAAAAATTTACGATATAAATAAAAAAAGTTATAGATAAATTCAAACTTATCCATAACCGAACAATTTAAATTCCATTATGACAATGCAAAGCTTTTTTTAATACATATCAATACGGTTAAATAAAACAACTGCTTAAAACTTTACACATTCTAAAGAAGCTAATCTGTTTACAGTCGCTGGTCCAACAGCACTTACCATAGATATTGCGCATATATTTGCGCGCCCATACGTTTTGCTTGGTTGGTATTGAATGAATCTGCTATGTATTTAAAACCAAAGTTTTCATGTTTGACGGAAAGGCCAAACGAATTGGTTTGGGGTTCAAAATGGATTCCCCACATTAGCCCTGTATTCCAATATGCATTGAGCTGCCAAAGACTTATATACTCATTTGAGATTGAACTGAGTCCTAAACTCCAAGCCTGCTCTGAGTCATAATTTAAATCCGAATAAATTTTAAATGGCAGCTTTTGCGCATAGGTCTTATCTTTATCAAACTCTCCCTGAATATCAAACCGTGGACGCTTATCTTGATCATAGCTGATGTTATATCGTGTGTATGGAGCATCTTGCCAATATAAATATGCCAATGCATCCTGAATATTAATTTTTAAATTCCAATTTTTTGCAATAGCACCTCTTAAAGTCGCATCTAGGGCATAGCCATACCCGCTATGCGCCTGCTCATTCCAGCCCATTTTATCTTCTTTCAAAGCAGGATGATCATAACTGTAATCTATGCTCCCATTCAGCCATTTGACGCGGTCCATAAGCTCTTGCTGATCTGTCGTTACCCCTAGCGCATTAATATGACCATCAATATAATGACGCCCAATTAACGCGGTTATACCCGTTTCTAAATTCCAATTCGAACTAATGGGCCATGTATAGGCAGCCCGAGACCCAACAGTATCAATATGCTGTGCTTCAAGCCTCAAGTCATACGTTGAGTTTGCATCGATAGGCAGTTCATTCTGTATTTGATAATAAAGCTTTGCTGTATCCTCACTGAAATTGAGCGCATAGTCATATCGCCAGATCCAGCTAAAATCCCAATTACCCTGCTTTACGCCCAATTGCATTAAACCATGAGCAAATGCATTTTTTCCTGATTTAAACTTAGAATCATCCCAATCATCTGTAAATGCATGAATCGCTAACGGTTCACTATAAACATCTGCTTGCACTTGATAATAGATAGCCTCTTGTGCATAGCTATAAAACGGGAGCGATAATCCCAATAATACTAATTTTTTTTTCAACATAGAAAAAAGGGGGAACATCGTTACCCCCTCTCCTTAATTCATTATTATGGTGCAATCATTAGCACAGTGTTATCGGTAAATTTCGCAGAATAAATGCTATTCGATACTCTATTGATCGTACCGTAGCTAACAGTACCGACTTTAATATCAGCAGAACTGAATTGATCTAAATCTGGAATTTCTACAAATGCACCATTCGCATGAGATACTCTTGACCAGATAATTGGAGATTGCGCGATCAGATTGTCAGTTTTTACATCTATATTTAATGTATTTTGATCAACTGTAACTTTAAGATTTGCTATCCCTTTTTGGTAATCATTCCTTTTAGCGTTAAGCAGTAAACTGAATGGCTTCACAGCAGCCCCCCCACCTTTTACGTTACCAGAGAGATTAACTGTCAAATCTGCATTAATAAATGCAGCCGCAGATTCGCCTTGGGTAATATCAAAGGTTTTAGTCAGATCATTTTTTAGCTTAATATTTGCATCTAAGCCTAAGTTTTCTGCTCCGCTTAAAGCTTCACCTTTCAAAATAATTTCATATGGAATAATTTGATTAAATGTTTCAGTACCATTTTTGAATTTAACTCGAGCAGCTTTGCTTGAAAGTTCAGTTAAATTCAGCTTCGCGTTCTGAGTTGTTAACAAAACATTTAAAAATTTAAATTGTGCCGTAACCGGAGCATTTTCACTTTCTGAGTCTTCCAGCTTGATATCTGTATCATAAACAACTTGAGCGGTACTGTTGCTATTAAACCCTAAGCTTGATTCTAATCCATCCGCATTTTTAGCTGTGATTTTACCGCCTGAAACTATTTTAAAATCATGCTGTTTTGCAGATGCTGTGAATGGCGCATCCAACTTTAAATTGCTTACAGTAATCAAAACCGCATCGCTAAAAACATCTTTTCCAGTAAAAGTACTGCTATCCCATATATAGTCCATCCAATATTTAGCCGATACACTTCCATTAACAGAAACTGAAGTCGGTGTTACGCTGATTTTAAGACCATTTTTGCTCAAAATATAATCTGGATAATATATCCCCCCATAGGTCGCATCATCCTCTAAAAGTGCCTCTAATTCTGCAGCGGTATAGTCTTTTGTGGAACCTTGAGCATCTTTCTGCGCCAATGAAGCTAAAGTAATGATGAGATCAGAAGCATTACTAATATCATTTCCTGCATTACTTACAGCATCAAATGCAGGCTCATACTGAGACTGCAAACCTTTAAAACTGTCAAAATAGGCAATAATATTGTTCGTAGTTTTGATTAATACTTTAGCTTTCTCTAAATCTGTTGCTGGATTTGATGGGTTAGCTGTTTCCCCATTTGAACCGCCATTATCTGAAGTCCCACCGCTACTAGAAGACCCGCCGCCACCACCGCCACATGCAGTTAAAATTACAGAACAGCTTATTGCTAATAAGGTTTTTTTTAAAATCATTATGTTTTTCCCTCTTAAAAATACAAATAAAAAAGCCTTTAAAAATTAAAGGCTTTTAAAAAAAGATTCAAGAACAAAAAGTAACATTAATCCTCTGGATATTCAAAACGATAACCAACGCCATACACGGCTTGAATCCATTCATGACGGTTGCCGGTTTCCGCTGCATCTGAAATCTTACGACGTAAATTTTTAATATGACTATCAATCACACGGTCAGCCACTTCAAAACTGTCTGGGTTAATATGATCAAGCAATTGCGCACGTGAATACACCTGCCCTACATGCTCTAAAAACAACTCTAGTAAACGAAACTCTGTTGGCGTTAAGCTCAACGCTTTTTGTTGATACCAAATGCGTTGCTGTGCTTTGTCCATACGGAATAAATCATTCACCTCTGGCTCTGCTTTACGTTCTAAACGACGTAATACTGCTTGCACACGTGCCACCAATTCTTTCGGACTAAACGGTTTGCAGACATAATCGTCAGCACCCATATTAAGCCCCAATACACGGTCAATTTCTTCAGTGCGTGCAGTCACCATAATAATTGGCAGATCAGACTGCTCACGGACTTTACGGCAAATGGTTAAGCCATCCATACGGGGCACCATCAGGTCCAAAATCATTAGACTCGGCTTACGCTGCGTGAAGCTGTCATAGGCTTCTTGCCCATCATGAAACATGCTGACTTCAAAGCCTGCAGCCTCTAGATAATCACGCACCAGCTGTGCAAGTTCCACTTCATCTTCAACCAACATGATATGTTTCATGCATGCTTCCTTTTAATATTTCATCTGTTTGGGAAATGTCAATTTGCAACGCAAACCGCCCAATGGAGAATGATCAAAACTCAATTCTCCGCCCAATGCTCTAGCTATTTTTACGGATAACGCCAATCCTAATCCTGTACCACCAGTTGCACGCGTACGTGAATCATCCACACGATAGAAACGCTCACCTATACGTGCCAACTGTTCATCAGTTAAACCAAATGGGCTGTCATCAACATACACGGTCCACTGGGTTTCATCTTGCTCAGTATGAACATGCACTTCACCACCAGCTTGCGTATAACGAATACTGTTACCCAATAAGTTGACCATAATCTGTTTAAAACGGTCTATATCTAATTGTAATGAAGTCCCTTCGCCCGTTGCGGTAATTTTCAAATCCGCTTGCTCAAACTTCGGCTTAAAGCTTTCAACTTCCTGCACAACGACATCCCACGGATTAATCGTAGTGAGATAACAATTTAATTGCTGTGCATCAGCTTGCGCCAAATCTGCCAAATCTTTGGTCAATTTTTTCAGACTACTGACTTGATTCAACATCGAAGTAAAATGCTCTGGCGTTGGCTTACGAATACCGTCCTGCATCGCCTCAATTTGAGCCTGTAACACGGCCAATGGCGTTTTCAATTCATGTGAAGTATCAGCCACCCATTGACGACGTGACGTTTCATGCTGATCGAGAATTACAGCCAACTGATTCAATTCATTCGATAAATCACCAAGCTCATCATTACGGTTCACTGCAACTTGATGTTGATAATTGCCCTTGGTTAATTCACGTGTTCCCATTAACAAACGCTGAATCGGTTTTTTAAAGTATGTTGCCAATAACAATGCTGCAATCAAACTTGCAATAAACGTAATCACATAAACCAATAATAAATAACGTTTTTGCTTACTAAAGAAGTTAATACTGATCGCATCATCTTGATCGAGTACAGGTTTGAGCCCCAAATATCCCACGATTTGATTATTCACCATAATCGGACGATAAGAGATTTGTTCATCTGTCGGCTCACCCACAACAAATTGGCGATGTGCATCATATAAAGATAAACGCGAACTCAAGCCCAAGCGGTCAGGCATTTGGATAAATTGTTTCTTACCACCATTATTACTGTTACTTTGTGAGGATTGATCTGCATCTTTTTCATCCGTGTTCGACTCTTTTGGACGGAATACATTTTGGTTCGTACTTAAAGGAAATTTTAAACCTTCAAAGGGTCGGAACTCAGATGGTAAGTTTTGTTCCAACCATTTCAGCTCTTCAATTTTTTGCTCTGCCGTATGCTGTGGTGTTGCCAGCATCGATGCTGCATTTAAACTATGATCTTGGAAATAGCGCTGCTGCAATGCAATGTCATATTGACGACGTAGCCACCACCGAGAGAGACGATCATAGTCATCTGGCGCTGCCTGCCCTTCAATTTGCAGAATCTGTGCCTGAATCGCATTGCCCCAATCATGATAGACCGTATACACATCGGCTAAATTTTCAATGACATGGTCAAGCTTTTGCATCTCGACATCGGCCACATATTTGGTGAAATTACGCTGCATATTCCAATGCAAAACGCCAAGACTTACCGTTGTGATGACGAGCGTCGTCAACAGCACAGTCAGAAACAAGCGTAGGGCAATCGGGATACGACGTATTTTCAAACGAGAACTCTCATTTTTCTTCTATATTCATTATTGTAGCGAACACGCAACTAAAAAACTCTCCATTGTTTCTACATCTTTATTATTTAATCTTTAACCATCGGAAAAAGATCTAATCTGGTGGGGTAAAGACTATGAAACAAATGACCAAAATTGCTTTAATCGGTGCAAGCGTACTGAGCATGGGTGCATTAACTGCCTGTCAATCGACAACCGCACCAAAAGATAACGATCATGGCCGTATGATGAAACAACATCATGATGATCACGACCGTCGTATGTCACCTGAGCAACGTGAACATTTTAAACAAATGCGTGCCGAGCAACGTCAAGTGTTTGCTGATATGCAAAAAGCCTGCGATGGTAAGGCTACAGGTTCAACAGTTCAAGTAAAAGCTGGCGATAAAAATATTGATGGTACATGTACCATGGTGTTCAAAGCAGACCGTCAAGACATGAAAAAAGCACGTGGTGAACACAAACCAATGCGCGGTGAACATCATCCAATGCGTGGCGACATGCGTGGTCAGATGCAACGCGGTGAGCGACTGACTGATGCAAAACGTGCAGAACTGACTAAACAGTTTGATCAACGTTTAGCTGAACGCCAAGCGAAACAACAAGCCATTATGAAAGCATGCCAAGGCAAGACTGATGGCAGTGCGGTTGCCATTAAAGTTGGCGAACAGCAAATCAATGGTAAATGTGAAGTTCGCTTCCAACCTAAAGCCCCTGTTGCCCCAACGCCAGCGCCAGTGAAATAATCCAAACTTAGATCGCAATATCATTGCTTAAAAAAGGCACTCCCATGAGTGCCTTTTTTATTGGACATATCTTTTTACGCTTTTTGACTATTTGTGTCATTCATTTTCATCTAAAAGCGTTTACACTCAATGCACTTAGCTTTTTCAAGGGATATTTCTTTGACTTTACAGTCACCAACAAATCACCCTGAAATGCTTGTACCCAATAAGAAGATGTTGCACGATTAGAACCATTCCAATACGTGTCATTGAAGACACGTTCAAATGTTATTTAGGATTACTAACGCTGGTAGAAACCAGTATTGAGGAAAACGATATGCCACAATACAAAGCGCCCTTACGTGATATGCAATTTGTTCTGCATGAACTTTTAAAAGCAGAAGATCACTATGCACAACTGCCTGCATTTTCAGACACCGTAAGCCGTGAGTTGGTTGACCAATATCTAGAAGCTGCTGCTGACTTCTGTGAAAATGAACTTTCTCCTCTTAACCAAGTCGGCGACCGTGAAGGTTGTACTTGGAATGATGGCGTTGTAACAACACCAACTGGTTTTAAAGAAGCGTATCAAAAATATATCGAACTCGGTTTCCCGTCTTTGTCTGCTGAAGAACAGTATGGCGGTCAAGGTCTACCAGTTTCACTAGGTAACATCATTTCAGAAATGGTGGGTACTTCGAACTGGGCATGGGGTATGTACCCTGGTCTATCTCATGGTGCTGTCCGTACATTAGAACATCACGGTTCTCAAGAGCAAAAAGACACTTACCTGCCTAAACTTGTTTCAGGTGAATGGACTGGTACGATGTGCTTAACAGAATCTCATGCAGGTTCTGACTTAGGTATTATCCGCTCTAAAGCTGAACCACAAGCAGACGGTAGCTATGCAATTTCTGGCGAGAAAATCTTTATCTCTGCTGGTGAACACGACATGGCTGAAAATATCATCCATATCGTCCTTGCTCGTCTTCCAGGTGCACCAAAAGGCACGAAAGGTATTTCATTATTCATCGTACCTAAATTCAATGTAAATGCTGATGGCTCAATTGGTGAGCGCAATGCGGTACGTTGTGGTTCGATTGAACACAAAATGGGTATCCATGGTAACGCGACTTGTGTCATCAACTTTGATAACGCAAAAGGCTTCTTGATTGGCCCTGAAAACCGCGGTCTAAACTGCATGTTCACATTCATGAACACTGCACGTATCGGTACTGCTGTACAAGGTCTTTCAGCTTCTGAAGGCGCTTTCCAAGGTGCACTTGCTTACGCAAAAGACCGTTTGGCAATGCGTTCACTTTCAGGCCCTAAAGCACCTGAAAAAGAAGCAGATCCAATTATCGTTCACCCTGCAGTACGCAACATGCTGCTTACGCAAAAATCATTTGCTGAAGCTGGTCGTGCTCTGGTTTACTTATTGTCTTTCCATGCCGATATCGTGGAACAAGGTGCAACTGAAGAAGAACGTAAGTTCTCTGACAATATCTTGTCATTATTAACTCCAATTGCTAAAGCATTCTTGACTGAAACAGGTTCTGAATCTGCAAAACACGGTGTTCAAGTATTTGGTGGCCACGGCTTCATTTCTGAACATGGTATGGAACAAATTGTACGTGATACACGTATTTCATGCTTGTACGAAGGTACGACTGAAATTCAAGCAATTGACTTGTTAGGCCGTAAAGTATTGGGTACTCAAGGTGCAATGTTGAAAGACTTCACCAAGATCATCCATAAATTTGTTGAAGCTAACAAAGACAACGCTGCCATGAAAGAATTTGTTGAGCCGCTTGCTGCGCTAAACAAAGAATGGGGCGACTTAACCATGCAGATTGGTATGAAAGCAATGCAAAACCCTGAAGAAGTAGGTGCTGCTGCAGTCGATTACCTCTACTTCTCTGGTTATGTAACGCTTGCTTATTTATGGGCTCGCATGGCACTAGTTGCACAAGAAACTTTAGCTGCAGGAACAACAGATGTTGATTTCTACAATGCAAAAGTAACGACTGCTCGCTTCTACTTCAAGAAAATCTTACCACGCGTTCGCTCTCATGTAGAAGTGATTGCAGGTGGCCTAGATCCTCTTATGGCATTGGATGCAGAACACTTTGCATTCTAATGTGAATATCTAAAACATATTCAAAAAATTGTACTCGTGAGTGCAGAAATAGAGAAAGGACGGTCATAGCATTGGCAGTCCTTTTTCTTTATAAATAGTCCCATAATTTTACTTTGGTCAATTTTCTCCACGCTTTGTGTCGATACAAATTGCCCCAAGTCCATAGATTCAAACAATAAACAGGTGAACGAACATGCCAATTTATAATGCGCCGCTTGCAGATATGAAATTCATCTTAAATGATGTTTTTAAAGCAGAACAATTCTGGCAAAACAACGAAAATCTTGCTCACGTTGATGCTGCTACTGCAGAAGCCATTCTTGAAGAAATGGCAAAATTTGCGCAAAACGTCACTCATCCATTAAACCGCACAGGTGATGAAGAAGGCGCAACCTATAGCAATGGCAATGTCACGACTCCTGCTGGTTTCAAAGAAGCATTTAAACAATATGCAGAAGGCGGCTGGATTGGTCTAGGCGCAGATGAAGAATGGGGCGGTCAAGGCATGCCAAAAATGCTGACTGTTCTGGCTGATGAAATGCTGTTTGCAACCAACCCATCATTCATGCTCTACCCGCTTCTTTCTGTTGGTGCAGGCATGGCGTTAAACAGCTATGCATCACAAGAGCAAAAAGAAACTTATTTGCCAAAAATGTATACAGGCGAATGGTCAGGCACCATGTGCTTAACTGAACCGCATGCAGGTACAGATTTAGGTATTATCAAAACTAAAGCCGAACGTAATGAAGACGGTACTTATAACATTACAGGTACGAAAATCTTCATCACTGGCGGTGACCACGACCTTTCTGAAAATATCATCCACTTAGTTTTAGCGAAAACGCCTGATGCGCCTGCGGGCTCACGCGGAATTTCACTATTCATCGTACCTAAATTCTTGGTGAATGCAGATGGTTCATTGGGTGAGCGTAATGCTGTAGGCCCTGGTTCTATTGAACATAAAATGGGGATCAAAGCGTCTGCAACATGTGTGATGAACTTTGATGGCGCGAAAGGCTACCTGGTTGGTAAAGAAAATGAAGGCCTTGCAGCGATGTTCGTCATGATGAACTACGAACGTCTGTCTATGGGTATTCAAGGCCTAGGTGCTTCTGAATTTGCTTATCAAAATGCAGCGCAATATGCGACTGATCGTTTACAAGGCCGTAGCGCTTCTGGCGTGCAATCGCCGGCAAAACCTGCAGACAGCATCTTAGTTCATGGTGATGTACGTCGTATGTTGCTGAACGCACGTGCCAACAATGAAGCGTCTCGTGCATTTGCGGTTTATGTGGGTCAACAACTGGACATTACCAAGTTCTCTACTGACCCAGAAGCAGTCAAAGCAGCCAATAACCGTGTTGCGCTGTTAACACCTATTGCGAAAGCGTATTTGACAGATACAGCTTTCCAAGCAACGCTAGATGCCCAAATGGTCTTCGGTGGTCACGGCTTTATTCGTGAATGGGGTATGGAACAATGTATTCGTGACCTGCGTATCGCACAGATTTACGAAGGGACCAACGGCGTTCAATCTCAAGACTTAATTGGTCGTAAAACCATTAAGTGCAATGGTGAATTCATTGCTGAATATATCCAAGAAATTCGTGATTTTGCCAACAACTTAGATGCCAGCTTGAACTACATCAAAGATGCAACATTAGATGCTGCAGCTGAAGTTGAAGCGGTGACTCAATATGTACTTGAAGCTGCTCGTGAAAACATTGAGTTCCCGAACTCAGCAGCAGTTGATTACCTACATGCTGTAGGCCTACTCAGCTTTGCCTATATGTTTGCCCGCATTGCAGATGCAGCAAAAGACAAAGATGGCGAGTTCTACCAAAACAAACTTGCACTGACTCTTTACTTCACGCAGCGTATTTTACCTGAATTGGCATTACGCATTGCTAAAGTAAAAGCAGGTTCTGAAGTGATCATGAACTTCTCTGAAGATTACTTTACCAACCAAGCTTAATTAAATACACAAAATCAAAAATGCCCGATTTATCGGGCATTTTTTTACTTATTACTCTTCATACATAACCAATGAATAGGATTCTTTAAGCAAAAATAATAAACGTACCAACTTATTCATAATCTTCCAATTCCATTCGATATGTAAAACAAGGATGGAACTGATCGTCTAGCATTGGAAATTTCCCCCAATGCGTTTTATCTTTATCTAATTTAAATCCGGCCTTATTTAAGACATTTTGTGATGCTAGATGTTCCTCAGCACAAAACGATGAAACAACCTTCGTGACCTGATTCTGCTTTAAATACTTAATTACCCCAATTAAGGCCTCAGTCATATAACCACAACCATGAAAATTCACCCCTAACCCAAAATGTATTTCCCCATGGTTTTCTTGATTGAAGAAATACAGTAAGCCCATCGCTAACTGCGTATTCTTATCACTAATCACCCATGCAAAATCAGGATGGTGTATCGACCAATAATGATCTGCCCACTTTTCTAAAACACTCTTAGTCTGTTGAATCGTTAAATGTGGCAACCGCTGCAGATAACGAGTTGCTTCTATATTCGAAAAATATGTATCAAATAATGAAATTTCATCTCCTAACTGATACTTTCTCAGGCATAAACGTTCAGTTTCAATCCTATTGGGCATGATTATTTAGCCTGTTATTTCATGGGATAAAATTTTTTGATCGACTCCGCCATTTCAGCATTCGACCTTTCCAAAGCTTTTGCCACATTCATCACATCTATAGCGCTGCGATTTTGACTCACTTTAAATTTCCCGATCATCGACTGAATATCGATTTCAATTGCTACAATTTTTTCCAGTTGTTCCGCAATAAAATCATTCGGTGCATCACCCATTTTCCATGGCATGGGTTGGCTAGCTTCATGTTGCCGAGTCAACCGAGCCAGAAGCCCTCGTAAATATTTTTCATCTGCAACTTTACGTATCTTGCCTTTGACATGTACCACGCGGTAATTCCATGTCGGTACAACGCGATGATGCTCCTGTTTTCCTTCATACCAGCTTGGCGAAATATATGCATCATCGGCATGAAAAATCACATAGGCTTGTGCTGACTGATTTAGCAATTCAAACATTGGATTAGCCTTGGCAATATGACCGCGCAATATGCCCAATTCGCCTGACTCAGCGCCATATTCTAGTGGTAAATGATTCACTTCCAACTCACCATTGGGTGCAGTCAGTATTACTGTCGCCAAAGCATACTTACGCATAAGATCAATCAGATCAGGCAGTTCATCATGTTTAAAATGCGTTGGTTGATACATCGTCGCTTCATTTTTATAGGACAAAATTTAGGCTCAAACTTAACATTAAAACCTTTATTAAACCTAAAAAATATTTTTGTCATATGCGCTTAATGTGCATGAAATTTGCTAGGTATTTAATGACTTGTTCTTCATTGAATATTCATGCAATTTACACAGGAGGAATATATGACACACCGTGATCCTAAAGTAGAAAAAATCGAAGCCCTCCTCGACCGACTTGGCAATCTTGCTGTAGAAGGTTTTCATTATCTTGCGCTGTTTGTCATCGGCTGTATGATTTTATGGTCTGCGGGTCATACCATTTTTGAAATTATTACAGTTAAGCAATTCGCCACGATTGACGATATTTTATTATTGTTTATTTACCTCGAACTCGGTGCCATGGTCGGTATTTATTTTAAAACTAACCACATGCCGGTACGCTTCCTGATTTATATTGCTATTACTGCCCTGACCCGTTTACTGATTTCGGACATTCAACATGACCATAAAGCGGATATGGGCTTGGTCATTACTACAGGTTCGATCCTCATCCTTGCTGTGGCCATTTTGATTGTGCGCTATGCCTCTTGGACATATCCTTCGGTTATTCGAGATAAGCATTCCGAGAAGCCACTGCCTGAAGGAAAAACCCCACGTCCGCAAGATGATGAGTTAGCTTAGTCTTATTAAAGCCCCTCTTTTTTAAGGAGGGGTTTGGGTAGATTAAATTACCGATTCGGCACTAATACATAGCGACCATTTTCAAAGATCCAATACATGCCACTTGGGGGTGCTGGTAAACCAATCCGTTTCCAATCGCTGATAAAGGTATAGGTCGAACTGGAAATACTGGCACTCGCAGGATCGCCATTGACCCAACTATAGCTTTGTGAATTTTGAGTAATCGTGGTCGGTGCATTGTATTGAATGCTAATACCACTCTGAGGATACTGCGGATAAGGTCGATTTGGATATTGCGGATAAACCTGCGGACGACTTGGATACTGAGGATAATGTTGAGGATAATTCGGCGCATGCTGCGGATAGCCAGGCCGATTCATCGACGGTGGGCGGTGTTGTGGTTTTGATGTATCCACACCTTGGTAGTTTGCCCATTTGTTTTCCGCAAAAGTACTGGCCGAAGCACTGATCAGCATCACACCTGCAATCGCATAGAATAATGTGGTTTTCACTTAAGCTCTCCTCGACGGTTTATACGCTCAGTATAAATTCCATTGTAGGAGAAAAAATGAATAAAAATCCATCAAGTGCAAGAATTTGTTAATTTTCCGACCAAGCTGATCGCACCTTCAGGCTAGCCTGTTTTTCATTGGATTATGCTAAGATTGATTTTATTTCGTAGTGGATCAAATGCTGTGTCTGAATTAAGTTTTGACCGACTTCATCAATTTTTTTCTAAAGTTCCAAGTATTCAAGAACAACTGATTGACTCGTACGGAACCGATGGTAAAACTGCTTGGTGGTTTAAATTTCAAATTGATGTAGATCACCCTTTAGCATGGCAAACTGTTCAAGAATTGGGCCATGTATTGAACTATATTTCTAAAAATGAACGCTTACCGACTCAATTTTTACCGGTTTCTCCGCCACCATATATGAATGGCGAAGCAAAACAATTCTTGTCTTGGGTGATTCAATGTAACCACGCCGATTTTCCACCAGATGTCATCTGTGACTGGTTAGAAGCTCGTTTGCCACAACCAGTAGATGATGCCGATAAATGGAAAATCAAAACCGATATTAAAGAATTGGATCAAATGACAGATAAAGATTTAGATCAAATCGTTCCGCCGAATCCTGTACCGAAGAATTAATAATTGCTGAATATACCTCTCCCTAACCCTCTCCTGAAATGAGAGGGAATTCCTTCCCCCTTTGGGGGAAGGTTAGGATGAGGGAAAAATTAAAAAGTAGATAATCCGCTCCATTCCATAAAGCGATACAACACATATTTCAAGGTCGATTCATCCGCATATTTACTATAATCGACACTCATTTGTTTACCATCCAGATTTGACCAAGCGGTATTAAAGTACTGTGATGCATCTTTAAAAACTTGAGCATCTTTCACACCGATCACTCGTAAATCCGTTTCTAAATTATAGTTTTTCAAGTTACGCGCCGTGAAATTTGCCGAACCTAAAATCATATCGGCTTGATAAGCAGTTCGTTTTAAAATCATCTTGCTATGGCACTGCTCACCATGGGTATTACACCAACGTACATCAATACCCGCATCATGTAATTCGGATGCTACAGGTCGATTTGGAATGCCATTTTTAGTCCGCCCAAAAGCATCCTTATTCGGATCGAGTAATACACGAACTTTCACGCCACGTTCATGCGCAGCAATGAGTGCCTTGGTAATTTTACGTTCTGACAAGTAGAACATAGCAATATCAATTTCAGTTCCAGCTTTCTTCGCACTATCAATTAAGTCGAGTGTGGCATCATAAATAGCTTTTTCAGTCAGCACTTGAACCTGTGGCTGAGTTTTCGCGGCTTCAACATCCTTAATCACCACAAATGGAATATTGGCTTTGGACATCATGCCTACGGCTTGCTCGGTCTTTAACAGATCAATCGCGGTCATGCCTTTGACGGTTAAGGCCACATTGGAATGTCGTGAGCTACCATCATGTGGATTCATAGAGGTGACTAAACCTTTCCAGCCATCGATGGTATCTACCACCAAAGTTTTTCGGTGATTCGCTTTAAAGTTAAACAGATCCATATAGCTGCGAATCGTCACTTTTTCCGTACCTAATGGATTCGGTAACCAGCCTTGTTTAGGATTATTGCCAATATCTTGACAGCAGATATACCAAAAGCCTGACCATGCAGGATTGGATGCACGAAGCGGTACCAAATTGGTTTCGATTAACTCAATTCCACCTTGACGCAATTGACGATAATGTTCAGGTTGAATGCCGCCATATACCGAATTGACCGGGTCAGTAATCACAAAAATTTCCACTTGAGGAGATAGACGACGCTTCAAAATCAGTGCATCGGTCAGTTCCTGTGTTAATGGTTCATGTTTTAATTGAGAGTCGCCAACTTGAGGATTAAAGAGAAACATATCCAACACAATGGTCGACTGTGCTTCCTCAATCATTTTCAGCATTTCTTTAAAAATGCGATGTTCCTGTTGCTGCTTTCCTTGCGCATCGATATAGGTTTCATCCACTAAAAAGTTCACTTCGGCATGGCGAAGTTTTCCCGTGTAGTTCAGCCCTTCCGGCAGTGGTTTTAGCGTGTGATAGGTTGCCGATGCCAAATAACCTAAAACCAATAAACCAATGACCACACCCACATAGCGACGACGTGACCAATTGAGCTTGTGATGTATTCGTTGAATGATGCGCATAAGAAAAAACCTAGTCTAATGCGCTCAGACTAGGTTTTATTCATTGATTTTTCAAGAGGATTTCTGTGACTTTACCTAGACTTACTTAGAGAAGTCTGTGCAAATTCAATTAGAAACCAAATTCAAGACCGACCGTAAAATTACGACCGAATTGAGGAATATTGGCAAGGAATGACGTGTGAGAATAAACATCTTCATCCAATAAATTATTGGCTTTGAAATAGACCCGATAATCATTTTGATCTTTCAACTGACCACTATAGGCCACACCCAAGTTCACCATGTTGTAGCCATCTGATTCACGCTCAAATGCAGTGATTTTGTCTTGTTTGAATACATGTGAATATTCTGCAAGACCTGACCAACCATCGGAAAAGTCAACATCTACCTTGGTTCCTAAGCGCCCTGCAGGCACACGTGGCGCATTTTCACCATCAATTTTGCCGCGTACATAATCACCAAAGACACTGAGTTTATACATATCATTAATGGCATAACCCACTTGAGCTTCTGCGCCATAAAACTTAGCTTTGCCTTGGGTGTAATCAACTAAGCGGAAGTTTTCAAAATTATCTTTGGTTGCGGCATAAATATAATTGTCATACCAGTTGTGGTACACATGAATGTGATAATCCAACTGATCTTTTTCATAATGGAAACCTAATTCGAGATTATTAGATTTTTCAACATCTAGATTTTCATTCCCACGTTCATAGGTATTGGTCGCAAAATGCTTACCATCTGCATACAGCTCTTGCGCCAATGGCAAACGCTCTTGATGAGAACCCACCAAGGACAATTTATAATTTGGTGCAAACGCCCAATTCACAGCACCTGAATAAGAAATGCCATAATCATCATAATCTTTTTGTGCAGAATCGATCTGAATTTTCTGCTGATCGACACGGGCGCCCAGCTCGACATGAAAATCACCAAATTGTTTATGCTCTAAACCAAACACACTCCATTTTTGGGTTTTATTTGGATTCATCAGTGACTCTTCACCACTGATATTAAGCTTTTGTTGATTGTATTGTGCGCCAATCACCCCTTCCCAATCCGCAATCGGGTTATGCACCAACTCTAAACGACCATCATAGCCCTGACTTTTAAAGGTCGTTGCCGCTGTATCACCTTCAATTTCGTCATGTTGATAATCGGTATAACTTGCATGTGCACGGAGTTTTTGGAAGCCCGCAAACGGATTCGCAAGTTCGGTACGGAAATCATAACGTTCTGACTTTAAGTCGACCCATGGGCCTGCGGCATCATGATCGTGATCATGTTCGTCATGCGCTGAATGATCATGTTCATCGGTATGCCCATGGTTATCATGACCATCACAGTGTAGATGGTCATCATGTGGATGACAGCTTTCATATTCATGACTATGACCCGGCAGGCCATATTGGTCTTGTCGGTTGCTATAAGACAGTCCAGCAAAACCACGATCATGAATCCATGACGCGCCCACACTGACATTTTGCCCTTCTGCAAAAGTATTACCGACTCGGCGTTCTTTTTCTAATTCGCCATCATGATCATGAAAATAATTGGGTGCAATATAGTCATTGGCTTTACGTTTCGAGCCTTCTACACGGATGGCAAATTGCTCACCTAAAGCAGCCGTCACACCGGCACTCGCCAATTTTTCATCACTGCCTGAGTTATAACGTAGCCCAACCTGCCCCTCTAAACCATTTTCAGGCATCTGCGTTGGAATTTTTTGATCGGTAACATTCACCAACCCACCAACCGTCCCAGCTGCATACAATAAAGTGGATGGCCCACGAATCACTTCTACTTGTTTCGCTAAAATTGGATCAACCGTCACTGCATGGTCAGGGGATAAAGTTGAAACATCTGCTGTTTCAGATGCATGCTCCAACACTTTGACACGTGGCCCATCTTGCCCACGTATTACAGGTCGACTTGAGCCTGCACCAAACTGATTTGAATACACTCCAGGTTGTCCGGCAATGGCATCACCAATAGTGACTCCACCTTGTGCCAAATCTTTATGCTTAATAATGTTATCTGCAACCGCAAAATCTGCAGCACTTTGGTTTAAGGGATGGACCTGAACATTAATAGCTTCGAGCTTTTGTACCTGTTGTTCTGGATCATCGGCATAAAGGTTGGGTGCAATCACTGCAAAAATCGAAACAGTTATTAAATTCTTATGAAAAGACATGTTGGAGAGACTCAAATCAGGCTATTTTTGAATAATGTTATAATATAACATTTCATTCGTTTTGCAATAAAAAACATTCTAATCTGCCCAAATCATATACACTCACTGATACCACATTGTATTTATTCATTTATTTATTTTAGTTCAATGCCTTTTACCATATCCCATGCTGTACTCGCACCGCCTATTTCCAAATTAAGCGGAAATCGCCTGCCTATTGCAGCACTCGCAATTGGTAGCATGGTGCCGGATTTATTCCGTTTATTTACCAATGCTGACTATGCAGGTTCACATCAATGGTCTGGGTTAATTGTTCCAAACTTAATCCTAGGTTTGCTGTTTTGTGTGCTGTGGTATGTGCTTTATCGCCCGATGTTATTTGCTTTTTTTGGTTTAAATAAGCCGCTGCATCTACAGAGTCTTAATCAATGCTGTGGGTTTATGCTCAGTCTCATCCTCGCACTCATCATTGGAACTTCGACGCATATTGTTTGGGATGGATTGACCCATGTTGACTTTCGTACCTTTGCATTTAAGGATCTATTGAGTCTACCGATTCAATTTTTTGGTCATTCATATCCCCTACATCGCGTGTTGCAAATTGGATTATCTGGCTTGGCACTCCCCGTTTTGGCATGGATGATTTATCGTCATCATCTTCACTATCGAAGTACTGTAAACGTCCCCACAACCATCAAAGTCTATGTATATGGTTTGGCGGCCCTGTCTTTAGCTGCGGGAATCGCTAGTTATTTTTATTTTGCTGACAGTATTTATTCAGATGCATTTGTGCATGACCTGTATGCCTATGTCGGCAAGGCTATTAATTATTTTTTCCGTGCATTTTTGGCCACGTTTAGCCTCGGTAGTCTGATATTTCTGATCTTAAGCAAGAGCACCAATATTTTTTCAACGTCATCGGCTTAAGCCCATCATTGACCGAAAATTTGCTGTAAATTTGGCAGTTTTAGCAATAAGTCCTTGTGACAAAACAGCCAAAAAGAGGCATAATCCCCTATTCGAATAAAAGCGGTGCGCTGTTTACGCATTCGCTGACCTTAACCCATATAGTTGGATTTCTAACGCTATGATGCGAACTCATTACTGCGGCTCACTTACTGAAGCCCAAATCGACCAAACCGTTACATTATGCGGTTGGGTTCACCGTCGCCGTGACCACGGTGGTGTAATCTTCCTTGACATGCGCGACCGTGATGGCCTTGTTCAAGTAGTGATTGACCCTGATACTCCTGAAGCTTTCGCGACTGCTGATAAATCACGTTCAGAATTCGTATTAAAAATTACAGGCCGTGTACGTCGTCGTTACGAAGGTACTGAAAACGCGAATATCGTGAGTGGTCAAATCGAAGTTTTAGGCAAAGAAATTGAAGTTCTTGCTGCGTCTGAAACTCCTCCATTCCCATTGAATGACGAAAATACCAATATTTCTGAAGAAGTACGTTTGAAATATCGTTTCCTCGATATTCGTCGTCCAGAAATGTTAGATCGTTTACGTTTCCGTTCTAAATTAACAAACCTTATTCGTAACTACTTCGAAGAAAATGGTTTCCTAGACGTTGAAACACCGATTTTGACTCGTGCGACTCCTGAAGGTGCGCGTGACTATTTAGTACCAAGTCGTGTTTCTAATGGTAGCTTCTACGCACTTCCACAATCTCCACAATTGTTCAAACAGTTGTTGATGGTGGGTGGTATTGATCGTTACTACCAAATCGCGAAATGTTTCCGTGATGAAGACTTACGTGCTGACCGTCAGCCTGAATTCACACAAATCGACGTTGAAACATCGTTCATGAGTGACGATGACATTATGGATTTGATGGAACGTTTAACGGTTAAGATGTTCAAAGAACTTCTAAACGTTCAGTTCGACAAGTTCCCACGTATGACGTATGCAGATGCAATGCGTGACTATGCATCTGATAAACCTGACTTACGTATTCCTTTGAAACTTGTTGATGTTGCAGACATGATGCAAGACGTTGAGTTCAAAGTATTCGCAGGTCCTGCAAAAGATCCTAAAGGCCGTATTGTTGCGCTTCGCGTACCAGGTGCTGGCGCGCTTCCACGTAGCCAAATTGACGAATATACTAAATTCGTTGGCATTTATGGCGCGAAAGGCTTGGCTTACATCAAAGTCAACGAACTTGAAAAAGGTATTGAAGGTCTTCAATCTCCAATCGTTAAATTCATCGAGCCTATCGTACTTGATCTATTGAAACGCGTTGGTGCTGAAAATGGCGACATCGTATTCTTTGGTGCGGACAAAGCGAAAATCGTAAATGATGCGATGGGTGCTTTACGTATTAAAGTCGGTCACGACATGAAACTTGCAACTTGCGAGTGGGCGCCACTTTGGGTTGTTGACTTCCCAATGTTCGAAGAAACTGACGATGGCAAATGGACATCTGTTCACCACCCATTCACGCTGCCAAAATCAAGCGTTGAAGAAGTGAAGAACAATCCAGGTGCTGCACTTTCTGTTGCTTACGATATGGTATTGAACGGTACTGAAATCGGTGGTGGTTCACTTCGTATTTATAACCTAGAAATGCAAAAAGCGATCTTCGAAGCGCTTGGTATTTCTGAAGAAGAAGCAGAAGAGAAATTCAGCTTCTTGTTAAATGCGTTGAAATTCGGTGCGCCTCCTCACGGTGGTTTAGCATTCGGTCTTGACCGTTTAGTGATGTTGATGACTGGTGCATCTTCTATCCGTGACGTGATTGCATTCCCGAAAACTAAGACTGCGGAATGTCCTTTAACCCAAGCGCCTGCGCCAGTTGAAGCGAACCAATTACGTGACTTAGGTATTCGCTTACGTGAAAAACCAAAAGCTGAAGAATCTAAATAATCTTACATTTTAAGATTTAGATTTTAAGTTTCAAAAAACCCTGCGCTATGCAGGGTTTTTTTATTTCAACCTATAAAAAGTGGTAGAAAACCTACAAAATATAAATTAAAGATTTGATTTACTTTGCTAATATCAAAACGCTTCAAGTACGTTATGATGTTGCACTACATCCTTTGAGCAATGGACAGCTCAATTTTCCACTTCCGATTATTTTGTTTTTAGATTCAGATCTTTTTGTACTTTTCACTGAATAAGTCCGGTCTCTTGGCAAAATTTATTTTATTCCATGCTGTCAATTTTGAGACCTTGTGATCCATGTACTTTATATTCAAAATCATCGCGCTATTGCCACTTTGGCTGTTACAAAACTTGGCTTTGATGATCGCGTTTATTCTTGACCTGTTTAACTCATCAATCAAACGTATCACTAGCATCAATATTCAACTGGCCTACCCAGACTTGTCCGAGACAGCGCAGAGACAGCTCGTCAGTCAAAGTATCCGTAGCCAATGCCTGACCTATATTGAATTTATTAAATGTTGGGGGATGCCGCCGAGTTATAGCCTGAACTTATTGAAAAACATTTATGGTGAAAATATCCTCACGGAAGCACTGGCAAATAAAAAAGGTGTCATTGTTGTGGTTCCGCATTTTGGCTGTTGGGAACTACTCAATGCATGGCTGAACTTGTATACAGAACCGATGATTATGTATAAACCGAATAAAAATAAAGGGATCAATCGTTATCTGTTAGAAGCACGAGAGAAGTTCAATGCAACCTTAGTCCCGACAGATGAAACGGGGGTCCGTGCCATTTTTAAACATTTGAAACAAGGTGGCCTAACGGTCATTTTACCAGACCATTTACCGAAGTCTTCTAGCGGTATTTATTCCAATTTTTTTGGGCAAAATACTTTATCGATCACGCTGGTTTCCAAACTTGCTGCAAAAACCCAATGCAATGTCATTGGATTAAGTTGTATCCGACAACCTAACCTACAGTACTTTGATGTGCATTGCCAAACCTTATCAGACGAGATTTTATCTAAAGACTTACAATGTTCTGTCGACACGCTCAACATTGCCATGCAAGACATCATTAACCAAGCACCAGAACAGTATATCTGGTCTTATAAACGTTTTCGGGTCTGCTTTGGCAATATCAATATGTACCGCAAATAAAGGTGATCTAAGAACATCTCAACCTTTAGAGTTGTGTTCCGCAGGCTTGAATTAATCTTATTTAATTGAGATCAATTATCGACAGTGGCATAATAGCCTCAATTTCCACTTTAAGTGATTCTCCTATGGCTATGCGTCCTGAAGTCCGTCGTCGTGCAATCGTGTTGATTGTTTTTTCTGTCGTACAATGGTTGTTCATGCGCTACATTTTAGCCAACGAATTATTTAACTTAACTACCTATAACCGCATTGTTCTATTTTGTGTCAGCAGCCTTGCAGGTGCATTATTAATTTTTGTAGGTTTGATTTACATGGTGTTAAAGGGTAATGCGGAAAAGGACTCTTAAAACACTCTAAAGTCTCTTTTAAAAAATTAAATAGTATAGAAATTTTATAAACTGTTAACTAAAAATTTGACCTACTTTATATTTACATGAAATTTTATTTAGAAATAAAGTAGGATATAATTTTATAAAAACAGAATAAATTATTCGTATTCAATCATTTATACTTACTTAAGAATATTTTCAGAACTTTCTTTTTATATTTTTTAACATAACTTTTTTTCTTATTTTTTATTAACTGAATCTGTTCTCTTTCCTTTTGTAAATAACTATCTGTAACTGCATCTATTAGAGGCGGATGATCAAAAAGGTAAGAGGCATAAAAATTTACATATGGATATTTTACAATCACCCCTCCCCATTGATCACATAATTTGGGTGATTTGTGATATTGGAGTAAAATTTCAGCCATCTTACGATCTAAAACATAAGCATATGTAGAGGTCATATTTTCAATAAATAAAGGATGGATCTTTAATATATTTCGCTCAAATATTTTTTGCTCAATAAATCTACCATACACATTTTTAGCACAACTGAGTTGAATACCACCTAAGCTAAGAAAAAATGTAGAATTTAAGCTCAATTTTTCTATATGTGAATAGAACTCATCAAAATCAATCTCACTTAATAGTGAAATTGCATCATCTTCAAATACAAATGCCAAATTAGCATCTGTATCTAAAAAGTCTTGATAAGCTTTTAAATGAGACAGTGTACAACCTAATTCACCTGGCGTTAAAGGTCTACTTTTTCCTAATACCCCCAAATGAAAATACTCATCAACTGTTAATTTTTTACCAACTACCCCAATTTTATTAAATGAACTTGAATTTCTAAATATTCTTTGCTTAAAAAAATCTACTAGTCGTTCACTATTTTCTTTCTCGATAGAAATCACATATTTTTTCATGAACTGATTAAAAATAAATGCTAAATTGATAGCTAAATCATATCATTTGTATGTCTAACTATTCAATTGTTAGAGAATCTTAATTAAAAATAGAGTTATATATGCGGTTTATTGTTAAAAAATGGTTTTCATTTCTACAAAAAAAAAGAGAGTTAAAATTTAACTCTAGATGGTACCTACGCTTTGGCCAACTACAGTTGCCTTTTGAACCCCAGCAAATTCTATCCTTACATGAAATTCATGCACCTGAAGGGCACGTTTATGCCGATCCATTTATTGTAGAAGAAAATGGACGTACATATATTTTTATTGAAGAAGTTTCACCTGAGCATCCTGTTGGTTATTTATCTGTCATGGAAGTTTTTCAGGACGGTCAATACAGTCCACCTACTCCAATTATTCAGTGCTCTTATCACCTTTCTTATCCTTGTATATTCAAACATGAAGATATTTGGTACATGATTCCTGAAAGTGCAGCCAACCAAAGTATCGAGTTATGGAAATGTACAAATTTTCCATATTCTTGGGAATTTGATCGTACATTAATAAGTCATATAAATGCTGCAGATACTACACCGTATTATCAAAATGGAATGTGGTATCTATTTACCGCGATTAAAAATCAAAAATCAAAAAAATATGGTAATGAACTCCATATTTTTTACAGTGAGAATCTACTGAGTAGTGATTGGCAACCACATCCTCAAAACCCAGTTAAAAAAGGCATTGTGCAATATCGCCCAGGTGGTCACTTGAGCATGATCAACAATAAATTAGTCCGCCCATCACAGGACTCTCTGAAACGCTATGGTGGCAGCTTAGACCTCAATGAAGTTACAAAACTTTCTCCAGAACACTACGAAGAGAAATTTTGGATGAAATTAGATAGTGAGTGGCACCCGAATGATAATGGCTGTCATACCTTTAATATTTTTAACCAACATATTGTGATAGACGCAATTCGTGAAACCCCTAAAAAACTTTAACTTAATTTTGATACAAATTTTCAGTTTGCTGCAACATTGATTCAAATTTTAGGTTTTGCTCTGCTTTTATAAATGCTGCTTCGAATAGAGGGAGCATTTCAGCTCTAGGTTTTAATTCCCTCGATATCAAGTTCGCCATCTGTTCACTCGAATTCGGTTCACAGATAAACTGCCCATCAATAAAGTCAGGCACCATCCCAACATCAGTCGATAGAGTTGGTACGTGACTCAATAGAGCTTCAGCCAAAGTAATAGGACCACCTTCTTTTAAAGAAGAAATTACGAAGCAATCTACCTGAGCAAGTAAATCAGAAATATCTGACCGAAAACCCAATAGTTTTACACGATCATTTAAGTTAAGTTGGTCGATCTGAGTTTTCAGCGATTGGTACTGAGTCCCATCCCCTACAATCCATAATTCAGCATTGATATTTTTCCAAGCATCAATCAGGATATGAAAGCCTTTCACTGTTTCCAATCTACCAATCGCCAAGGCAATGGTAGGCTGATTTTCACATTTCACTTTATTATTAATTTGATTAATATCTTGATCTACACCATTCCAAATCACATGAACTGATTTTGAAATCGGAAATTTTGCTTTAATTTTCCCACTCACAGCAATGATGTCATCAAACGCCATGAATGGTTTTAAATTACTTTTCATCCCATGTACGGTGACAATCTTTTTACAAGAAAACTGCTTTAACCACGGTGCTAAAATACTTGCTGCTTTACTTGCCTGAACATGTAAAACGTCTGGTTGAAGTTGCTTTATTTGTTTAACTAACGCATAAATGAGAAACGGATTCCAGCGACTTCTAGAAAAATCAAATGGATGTAGTGTGATATGACCACTTAGTTTTTGTTGATAGGAACGATCTGCAATTAAATGAACTTCATGACTTTGCGCCAATCCACGACATAAATCTAATGTATGTTTTTCCAACCCCCCCATACCACCATTCGTTGCCATGACCTGTACAATTTTCATGATTACTCCGACTTCATATTTTTTTGTATCAACTGCTTGAGACGCTCTGCACGGCGACGAAGTTTTTTATGCATTAAGAAATCAGACCAATAAGACCATGGAATAATCTCCTTACTCTTTAATGTTGATTTAACATCAATACATTTTAATCTAAGCCCACCTCGATGATGTTGAACAACTAAATTACCCGAGTTTAAATCAAATAGTGGAATATTATGTTGAATTAGCCAATCCGTTAACTGATCAATCGAGTGACATACAGCCTCTATATTCAATGGTATTTGATGCTTGAGATAATGATGAAGACTAAGCGATACCTCACCTTGCTCATCCCGAATTAACTCACAACTAAGAATTAGTTGTGCATGAACAACTTCTAACTTCAAACAAGAGGCAATAAATTGATGTAATTCATGCTCATCAATACGTCTTTTTAAACGCTGATATGCACTCCATTCAATGTAATTTTCATTAAACCGATAAAAATGAGCGCTTAAAAAGCGTTGGATTTTTTGGCGAAAATTCTTAATTTGACGTTGTTCTGGAGGTAAATCTATTTTTAAACACACCTGAGGATCGGAAGGTGAAATCACGCAATAACGATTTGCTCCCGCCCCCAAATACTCTGCTGACTCTAACTTAGCAACTGAAAACATGATCCTTCCATTCATAGTCTTCGGTATAAGGCTGTGAGAAAATAGTCTCTAACATGAACTTTGTGACACGTTTTGAACTATAGCTAGAATGCGTTCTGTTCCAACCAGCTTCAGCAATCACTTTTGCTTCCTCGGGATGATTCACATAATATTGAACCTTATTTGCTAAATCATCAACATCACTAAAATACACCACTTCTTTATCTGAAAATAACGTCTCAAATCCAGGAATATGAGGTGTGAAGGTCAATAACCCATTACCTGTCAGTTGTGTAATACGATCTGATGTATATAAATCTAATGAATTCGCACGTGAATAGTTTAAGCCCATACGGGATTGACTTAAAACTTTAAAATATTCCGCACCAAAAACTTTTGGATCTTCATCAAAACCGCAATAACGTGTAGGAATATGTTTAATTTTTTGTTGCAAACTACGAATAAATTGAGTACGTTCCACATCAGAAGATGAACCACAAAAGACCAATTCATTCACAAATTCATTTTTTTCAAAATTTTTTAGACTATCAACAGCATCCAGACTCATATTTGGCATATAAGCCACTTTATTGCCATTTCCTAAAGTCTTTAATAACTCACCACTTGTGGTGACAAAAATACAATCTAAATAAGGCGACCATTCTTTAATAAAATTCGCTTTCTTATCTACGCAAATCCAATCAACATACCAAAATGCTACTTTCGTTTTGGGATATTGTGCTTTAACTTGTTTTAACGTTTCCGTACTCAATAATGATGAATGGCCTATTAGGATTAAATCTGGTTCAAAATTTTTTACAACTTTTAATACTTCTTGATTTGCCCATTTTTTACCAACTTTTTTAGTGCGCCAAATGGTGCCATAATAAGCCATATCATGAAAAGAGAAGTCATAAACATGATGACCATTTAAAATCAAACCTGCCGAAATTTTTCTGTCTGTATTATAAAATTCAGCCCCAGATTTTTTAAAAGCAAAATTATTGATATGTAATATTTTCATAAGTTAACTCTGCAATCATATTTTAACATAATTAAAATTTCTTTCTTAATCTTACCTGGGTAATTCAATTATAAATAACCTCTAACAACAAATTAAAAGTGATTTATCAATTCTGCTAAGACTTACAAATAAAACAAAAAAAATCAATTCATTTTTTTTTTTTGCTGTAAATCATTGCGCTTCGCTTTCATTTAATTTTTTATATGGCACATAATCATCCCAATCAAAAACGGTGACATTTTGATTGTCTTCGATATTCGCCAACGATTTTTTAGGATCTAATAATGGTGTTTTCACCCCCAATAAATCTGCATAAATATGCATATAATCATAGGCACTCACAGTCTTGTTATAGTGGTTTTTGGCCTGCGCATCGCTACGTAATACAAAAAATGGAACCTGATAATTATCTTTAAATTCATTATCTACATGATATGAATCTTCATCCACGGTCATACCATGATCAGAAAAATAGGTCACACTGAAACTACGCTGATCAGCCTTCAAAGAGGTATATATCTGTTCTATAAAGTGATCCAACTTATTGATCGAAGATAAATAACAATTAATCGTTTCAGGTTTATTCGCATACATACGTGGTGCCTTAAACAGACGTTCACAAGCATCCGGATGTGAACCCATCATATGAATAAAAATTACATTTTTTTGATTGGCATATTTTTTTAACTGAGCCTGTAATATTTCGACCATTTTGTCGTCATCAATATTACTCGACATATAGTTACCACTTTTCAGGAAGAACTGATGATCGGCATGAATAGCAATTTTAGAAATCGCCGTATCATTTTTCCCCATAAATCCCTGATTTGAAATCCATATGGTGTTATAACCCGCTTGTTTTGCTAATGTCACAACATTTTTTGCAATCTGCGGTTCACGATTTTGATCAACCAAAGTCAGCGTTCGAGTCAGACTAGTTACCGTATTAGGTGCAGTTGCGATGTAATGATCTACAACATCCAGTGGCATCTCATTTAAAAAAGGTGTGGTATCGTCTTTCGAACCGTAGAGTGATAAATGGTCTCGCTGAACACTCTCACCAATGATAACCACTTGATTATCATAGCTAGCATTCACCTGTTGAATTTTCCAATCAACATCTTGCACATTATCTTTAAGGAGTTTGGCCTCTTCTTGTTTATATTTAACCGTCGCTAGTGCAGTTTGAACACCAAACACACTGACGCCGTTGGCAATAAAGATAAGTGCCAAAATCAGCTTGCGATAATTTCCCTGATTAGCTTGATTAAAAAATAAAATATAAAAACAGAGACTTAAAAAAATAATTAAGGCAAAAACAATATATTTAGGATTAACTACAGATAAAAATTCAAAGGCTTCATTGGTATTGCTTTGGAACATCGATGCCACGATTCCCAAAGACATGTGTCCTTGTAAGAACCCCGTCCCACTTGCAATATACAGGCTAATGACAAAAAACAGCGCAAGGAAAATGTACTTAAAAATACGACTATGTAATTGTTTTACAGCAATGAAAAAAAACGTACTCGAAAGAACCAAGATAAAAAATAAAGGAGCATCTTTGACTTCAGATAAATAGTCCCCAAAACCCAACCCAACGCAAAACCCAATTGAAAGCAAAAATGGAAACAAATAGGTTTTTAGCATGACCTGACAACCCTTTAATATTATTCAAACATTGTCTAGTTAGACTGAAATGTTGGTAGAAATTTTTCGTCGGGTATTATCTATACTTTAGGGACCGAGTACAATCTTTTTGGCGATACGGTCAGTTTCTTTAAATTCGCTAGCGAGATTCAAATCAGTTAAAGTGGTCTGTAACGACACCAAGCCTTGTTTTAAAATTTCATCTACCGACTTGGTAATCCGGTCTTCCTTCAAGCGATCCACTTCAATCACCCCGACTTTACAACCCGCGGTGAGAGCCTCGTAAATCATTGAAACACTATCTTCAGTTACCCAAACCGCTTCGGCTTTTTGCATTTCTTCGAAAATCCAACCTTGCGGAGTGTCTTCAACTGGGAAAATCTGCAATTTTTCAATATTTTTCAACTGCGTTAGTTCTGCTAAAAACGCTTTTGGTGTGCGCCGTGAAGTGGTCAAAATGATTTCTGAATTTGGATTCTGCTCGACTATCTGTTCAATCGCTTGGAGCACTTTAGCTGCATTCCACTGATGGCGTTTTGACGAACCCCCCAAAGCGATCAAGATTCGACCATGCTGATGCCGCTCTTCATTTACAATAGGATTTAACGCACCTTGTGTGGTTAGTACTTTATTAGATGCCTGAATACCATCGTGCTGTGGAATCACCGCATAATCAAAGCATGCAAACGGCAAGCTTGGCTTCATTAAAATAATGGTTTTGGCTTTGTTATACACTTTGCCTAACAGCCATACTCGAAAATGCGTATGGCTGCCGACGCCAAAAATATAGGTTGGCACGTGTTCTACGGCATGAACTTGATGGCTAAACAGTGCAGAAATAAGTGTCGCTATAGGCAAATCATCAATTGAAATTTCTTGAAATGTGACTGCTTCCTGAGATTGGCGCTGCATGGCTTTAAATAAACCCAAAGCTTGTGAGCGATGTCCTGCTTTACCATCACTGACATAAACAATATGCATAGTCACGTTCCCAAAAATTCAATATCTTCAAGCCAATAAAAAAGGCGAAACTTAGTTTCGCCTTTTCATCTTAACCGATCAGCTTATTTTACGTAAGTTAACCAGTGCGCATATTTAGGGTCTTTACCCTGAACCGCATTAAAGAATGCAGTTTGGATTTGCTCAGTGATTGGACCACGACAACCTTCACCAATTTGACGGTCATCATATTCACGGATTGGTGTCACTTCAGCAGCAGTACCTGTGAAGAATGCTTCATCAGCGATATAGAATTCGTCACGTGTAATACGACGTTCAACCACTTCAAAACCAAGGTCTTTCGCAATCGTAATAATGGTTTGACGGGTAATACCATCAAGTGCACCACCCGCGATGTCAGGAGTATGAATCACGCCATCACGAACTAAGAATACGTTTTCGCCTGAACCTTGACATACATAACCTTGTGGGTCGAGTAACATTGCTTCGTCATAGCCAGCATGTGCCACTTCTTGGTGTGCAAGAATGGACAAAGTATAGTTACCAGATGCTTTTGCTTTACACATGGTCACGTTTGGATGATGGTGCGTAAATGAAGACGTTTTAACACGGATACCCTTCGCCATCGCTTCATCACCAAGGTAAGCACCCCAACTCCATGCAGCAACAACGGCATGAATTGTATTGTCAGTTGCTGCAATACCTAATTTTTCTGAACCAATAAAAATAATTGGACGTAGGTAGCAAGAAGCCAATTTATTTTCACGAACCACATCAATTTGAGCTTGTTCTAATGCTGCATGATCAAATGGGACTTTCATTTGATAAATTTTTGCAGAATTTAATAAACGCTTAGTGTGTTCTTTTAAACGGAAAATAGCCGTTCCATTCGGAGTTTCATAAGCACGGACGCCTTCAAACACACCCATGCTGTAATGCAATGTATGTGTTAATACGTGAGTTTTCGCCTCACGCCAGTCAACTAATTGTCCATCTTGCCAAATAAAACCATCACGATCAGCCAAGTTCATGGCACACACTCCAAATTTTTATACACAGTCATTTTTATCCAATGCAAACGTTGCAGTTGGATCAATTAATCTTTGCCATAGCTTGCAAACGACCACTCGGGTATCGTGCCAATCGTCAGCTGAAACTTGCATGGATTGATTCGCAAGTGCTAAACGGTGGCTCTCGGCTCGTTCACGGAGATAAGCTTGAATCAATGCTGTCGCATCGGCGCTGGATAAGCAATCCGTTCTTGCGGCATCCTCAAGGATTCGTACGTTGTCAGAGTAATGGGCGAGATCGGGATTCGACCCACTCCATGCTAATACTGCATACTGTGCCATAAATTCGATGTCAACGATACCACCTGCATCTTGTTTTAAATGAAAAATTCCATCTTTTTGCTGCTCTTTAGAAGAACCTAGATGGTCTTTCATTTTTTGTCGCATTTTTAGCACTTCTGCACGAACATTGTTCTCATCTCGTGGCTGAGTCAAAATATTGCAGCGCAAGTTTTCAATTTCAATCCGTAAACTGTGCTCACCTGCAATGGTTCTGGCACGGACCAAAGCTTGATGCTCCCAGACCCAAGCATTTTTATGTTGATATTGCTCAAAGGCTTTTAAGCTGGTCACCAATAATCCCGCCTCTCCCGAAGGTCGTAAACGTGTATCCACCTCATACACTCGACCATCTAGGGTTTGCGTGGTCATTAAGGACATAAATTTTTGTGCCACCCGCATGGCAAATTCAAAGCCGCTAATTGGTTTCTGTCCATCGGTATCCGCTTGTTCATCCATATAGTGAATAAACACCAAATCCAAGTCCGAACCATAACCTAGCTCAATGCCACCCACCTTGCCATAACCAATCACCGCAAAAGCCGTGTGATCAATCGAACAACGCTGCCCTTCTGCATCAATTGGATAGCCATGTTTTTTGGCAACAATTTGATATGCCAAATGCAAGGTTGCATTCACCGACACTTCAGCAATATCGGTCAATGCATCCGATACTTTCATCAACGGGCTTTCGGCCAAAACATCACTAGCAGCTACTGCTAAGACATTGGATTTTTTAAATAATCGAAGAACACGCATCTGATCTTCAACTTGATCAATTTCAATTCGAAGCAGTTGTTGACGTAGAGAGTCTTCTAAATCTTTACGCTTTGGCAGCTCAAAATCCATCGACAAAAACTCGTCCAACAGCACGGGATAATGCGTCAATTCTTCGCAGATCCAAGGACTCACTGTTGCCATTTTCACTAATCGTTGTAATGCCCCTTTGCTCTCAATCAGCATCACCAAATAGACCGTACGGCGCAGCACCGACTCCACCAAAGGCATGAGACGTAGTAAGGCCACCTGAGGTTTATCTGACTGTAATATCGCCTCAATGAGATGTGGCCAAAAGGTTTTTAAGCGCTGTACAGCTTTGGCAGGTAATTTTTTCAGTGCATGTCCATACCAAAATTCGTGAATTAAATTTTTGGCATCATCATCTAGAACATCGTTCAACTGGGCTTCTAAATGACTAAAACTTTCCAATAACGGATCGGGTTCTTTTTCTTTAATAAGATGCTCAAATTGGTAAATGACTTTGGCACGCTTCTGATTGAGTACATGCAAAAAGTCATCCCAAGATGCAAAACCTAAAGTATCTAAAATACGTTGGCGCGGTTCAGGCTCATGTGGCAACGATTGGGTTTGCTGATCATTTAGCGCTTGTATCGCATGTTCAATACGACGTAAAAATAAATACGCATCTTCTAAATCAGCAACCGCGGTATTTTCTAATAATCCAACTTCACCTAAATGATGCAGACTCACCAAACACTGACGATCTTGCAACTCGAGTTTTGAACCGCCATAGATGAGCTGAAAAACTTGAACAATAAACTCTACTTCACGAATTCCGCCTGCACCGAGTTTAATGTCATCTTCGATATTACGACGTAGCACTTCACGTTCGATCATGGCTTTCATTTCACGCATGGCTTCGAAAGCGGTGTAATCAACATATTTACGGAAGACGAAAGGTCGGGTCATTTCCAGTAACTCGGCGCCTTCTTTACCGCCAGTGACGATCCGTGCCTTAATCCAGGCATAGCGCTCCCATTCGCGTCCATGCTGGCTTAAATATTTTTCTAATGCCGCATGACTGATTGCCAAGGCAGAACCATCACCCCATGGGCGAAGGCGCATATCTACACGGAAGACAAAACCATCTGCGGTAATATGGTCAAGCAGGTAAATTAATTTTTGTCCCCACAAAATACAGAACTGCTGTACATCAATACATTTTCGACCATTGGTTTCGCCCTGTTCATCAAAGGCAAAAATAAGATCAATATCACTTGAAAGATTAAGTTCCTGTGCACCAAGTTTTCCCATGGCAACCACAATTAGGTCTTGAACTTTCCCCTTATAGCCTAGCGGTTCGCCATATTTCGCAATCAACGGCTTTAGTGCAAAATCTTTTGCCGCACAGATGGACGCATCGGCAAAGTCTGAAAGCTCTCGCGTTAAGGTGACGACATCGGTGAGTTGATTGGCATCTTGCCAAATCCAACGAAACATCAGACGTGCACGCAGCACACGAATTGCACGCATCCAACTATTTTCATCTTGGATATCGGCAAGGCTGCTTACGACAAAATGTTGAATTTGTGCTGTACTGAGCGAGGTTTGAAACTGATCAATTGCATAGTCTTGTTCTAAACTGGCCTGATGGATTCCGAGCACCTGTTCAGCATATTGACTGGCACGTAATGTTTTCTGCAATTGCTCCGCATTCATTTCACAAACCCTAGCGTGATTTTTTTCTAGTTATAACAGTTGATAACGCTTAGGGAAAAGTATTTTTAGGCTTTTATACCAATAGATGCGCATTAAAGTTCACTTAAGGTCGCATCTTTCTATGCACTGCTGCTCTCGGTACTTAGGGTTTGATGCAGGCTCGTCGCCTGTGGCAACCAGACTTTAAATTGTGTGCCTTCACCTTCTTTCGAATTCACCACAATTTCACCCTGATTTAAGTCCACAAAACGTTTACAAAGGACTAAACCCAACCCCGTACCACGTTCTCCTGCCGTACCTTTAATACTAACCGTCAGTTTTTGCTGAAATAAATCATCAATCTGAGCTTGGGTCATCCCCAATCCAGTATCTTGAATAGTGAATACAACCCGTTCTCCATCTCGATCGGCTGAAATCGTCACCACACCTCTACCATCGGTATGGGTAAATTTCAATGCGTTTGACACCAAGTTTTGCATCACTGATGTGATCATATTGATATCTGCATTGACTTTAATACCTTCAGGCACGGCATTGATCAGTCGAATATTTTTCTTCACAGCCAAGCTATTTAAGACATCACTGACGATTTTTGCAGACTGATGTAAATCAAAATTAATCGGGTGATAAACAAAGCGACCACCTTCTGCCATAGCCCAGTTTAATAAGCTTTCTAAGAGGTTATACGTCGACTGTGTGGTGTCATATAAATAGTCTGCAATATTTTGCACACTCGAATCATCTAAGGTATGACGCTCCTGTGCCAAAACTTCAGAAAATCCAAGTAGACCATGAAAAGGGGCTCTTAAATCATGCGCAATAATTTGGAAAAATTTAGTCTTACTAAAATTCAGTGCCGACTGCTGTTCATAGGCTTCTTTTAATTCGGCATTTTCAACACGAAGTTGAATAATATTGACTAGACTTTGTACAAATTCTTCAACGATCTTTAATTGTTTGGCTTCAAATGCAGTGACTTGATCATCGAATAAAATAACTTTACCGATAGATTCTTGATCATACTTTAAATCAAAAGCGACTAAACGCTGATGCCCTAAACCCAGTTCTTGCATATAGTCGGAATAAGCTTGGTAATTTTCAGCGTCTCGGTCTATACGAGAATGTTCAGCAAAAAACTGATCTAGACGATCATCATCAGCTTCGGCCATAAAGGCCTTAAATATGTGCTCTGACGCATACCATATATAAGGTTCATTTTTAAATGCGAGGACAGCATTATCGACTTGCACAATACCACGCGCGAACTTTAAAAATTCTGCAATGCGGTTGTCGTCCGTATAAACCCCCATCAATAAAGACAAACGACAGGCAGTTAATAATTCGGTTTGTGTACCAATATCCAGTAAACGTAAAGCCATCCCGTTGCTCTCCTCAGGGGTTTATCTTAAAGATAAAAACCAACTGTTGTGTTCAAGATTAATAGCAAAAATAGCCCAAACACTCAATAACAAAACCCAACAAAAAGACAAACATCATTTACGAATGCGCTATTTAATTGAACTTTCATCCAATTAGAAAATAAAAATATCTATAAAGAACATAATATTAAAGGTAAAACAAAAATTAAAACAATAAAATTAGAAACTTAAATTAATTTAAATTTTATTGACTGTTTATTTTAAATCGCACTTTTCGCGTTTTATTCAAACTAAAAACATGACCAAAAGAAATATTCATTTACATAAGACCTAAAAAACTGGGGTTAATTTTCTTTAACCACATCACAAAAAATAGTGAGTTTTATGACTATTCTATGACCAGATTACTCATCAGGATGCTCGTTTCAGTCAACTACACTAAATGAATCTATTATTAATCTTTTCTATTAGACTAATTTATTAGTTTTTATCAGTTGTGTGTCATTTGAGCATTAAACCATACTTGCTCGCTTTTACTTTATTAAACTGAGCTAAAGATTCATTTCATGCTTCTAATGCACATGAACTCATTCACCCAAATGACTGAAGCTGAAAAAGTGCCATGCCTTATTCATCAGATATATAAGTTATCGCATAAACATTCCGCGAGCATTCAAAGTCAAACGGAGCATCAAACTCACGTCGTTCTTTAATAAAGTCCCCAATCCTGACTAATTTTCGAACTTTCGCACCAAATCTACACCTAAAAGTTAAGGCATTCGGTTTGACCTATCAAACGCTTTGCTTTACAACTAAAACTTGAACGAGCCATAAAGAACAGATCAGCCCCAAAAAAAATGATATAAATTTAATTGTTCAATAGCTTTAAGCTATGAATAACAAGCTTTCAATATTTCCCTTCTCGGTTTTGCGCTAAAATTGGGCGTCAAACTGCACTTCTTTTGTATCATTTTTCTACGAAATGACCACATCACAGGATCTTGCGTTGACTGAAAAGCAATGAACCCCGATACTTTCATAGTTTTATTTAAGCAAATCGGTTCATAGAGGCGAGCCACAAGCTCGGACCTCAAAGACACAATCTAAAGCAAGGGGCTATATATGGCTGGTGGAAAGTCAACTATCATCTACACACTGACCGACGAGGCGCCATTATTGGCGACTTACTCTCTGCTGCCGATCATTGAAACCTTTACTAAACCTGCTGGCGTTGAAATCGTTAAACGCGATATCTCAGTTGCAGCACGTGTACTCGCTGAATTTTCAGACTATCTAAGCGAAGAACAAAAGGTGCCAAATAACTTGGCAGAGCTTGGACAATTAACCCAAGATCCAAGCACAAACATTATCAAACTTCCGAACATCAGTGCTTCAGTTGGCCAATTAACTGCTTGCATTAAAGAATTACAGTCTAAAGGTTTTGCAGTTCCGAACTACCCAGAAAACCCAGCGACTGAGGAAGAAAAAGAAATCAAGGCGCGTTATAGCAAATGCTTAGGTTCTGCTGTAAACCCTGTACTTCGTGAAGGTAACTCTGACCGTCGTGCGCCTACTGCAGTAAAAAATTACGCGAAGAAACATCCGCACTCTATGAGCGAATGGAAACAGTGGTCACAAACTCACGTTTCTCACATGGACGAAGGTGACTTCTACCACGGCGAAAAGTCGATGACTTTAGACCGCGCTCGCAATGTAAAAATGGAATTGATCACGAAGTCTGGTGAAACTATTGTTCTTAAGCCTAAAGTTGCGCTTCAAGACGGCGAAATCATCGACTCAATGTTCATGAGCAAAAAAGCACTTTGCGACTTCTATGAAAAAGAATTAGATGATTGTAAAGAAGCAGGCATTTTGTTCTCTCTACACGTAAAAGCGACCATGATGAAGGTGTCTCACCCAATCGTTTTCGGTCACTGTGTGAAGATTTACTACAAAGATGCATTCGAAAAACACGGTAAATTGTTTGATGAGTTAGGTATTAACATCAACAATGGTATGTCTGGTCTTTACGAAAAAATTGAAACTCTTCCGACTTCTCTTCGTGAAGAAATCATTGCTGACTTACATGCTTGCCAAGAACACCGTCCTGCACTTGCAATGGTTGATTCTGCAAAAGGCATCACTAACTTCCACTCACCTAATGACGTAATTGTAGATGCATCTATGCCCGCAATGATCCGTGGTGGCGGTAAAATGTGGGGTGCTGACGGCAAACAGTACGACTGTAAAGCTGTAATGCCTGAATCTACTTTCGCGCGTATCTACCAAGAAATGATCAATTTCTGTAAATGGAATGGTAACTTTGACCCACGCACTATGGGTACAGTTCCTAACGTTGGTCTGATGGCGCAAAAAGCGGAAGAATACGGTTCACACGACAAGACTTTCGAAATTCCTGAAGCGGGTGTTGCCAACATCACGGATCTGGAAACAGGTGAAGTGTTGATGTCTCAAAACGTGGAAGAAGGCGATATCTGGCGTATGTGTCAGGTGAAAGACGCACCAATCCGCGACTGGGTGAAACTGGCTGTTACACGTGCACGTAACTCTGGTATGCCAGCCATCTTCTGGTTAGACCCGTACCGTCCACACGAAAATGAACTGATCAAGAAAGTACAAAAATACCTGAAAGATCACGATACAGACGGTTTAGACATCCAGATCATGTCACAAGTCCGTGCAATGCGTTATACACTTGAACGTGTTGCTCGCGGCCTAGATACAATTTCTGTAACTGGTAACATCCTACGTGACTACCTCACAGACTTGTTCCCGATTATGGAATTGGGTACTTCTGCGAAAATGCTTTCTATCGTGCCTCTAATGGCTGGTGGCGGCATGTACGAAACTGGTGCGGGTGGTTCTGCGCCTAAACACGTACAACAACTTGTAGAAGAAAACCACTTACGTTGGGATTCTTTAGGTGAGTTCTTGGCACTTGCTGTTTCTCTTGAAGAAATGGGCATCAAAGAAGACAACGCGAAAGCGAAACTTCTGGCGAAGACTTTAGATGCTGCAACAGGCAAACTGCTGGATAACGACAAATCTCCATCACGTCGTACTGGCGAGCTGGACAACCGTGGCAGCCACTTCTACCTTGCTAAATACTGGGCTGAAGAACTTGCTGCGCAAGACGAAGATGCAGAGCTTAAAGCGAAATTCGCTCCTCTTGCTCAAGCACTTGCTGAAAACGAAGAAAAAATCGTTGCAGAACTTGCTGAAGTTCAAGGTAAAGCCGCGGACATCGGTGGTTACTACGCTGTAGATACAGCAAAAGTAAATGCTGTAATGCGTCCAAGCGCAACTTTAAATGCTGCTCTTGAGGCTGCTCAATAAGTTGATGCAAAACTAACTTAAGTTAGTGATGTAAAAAAACCAGCGCTTCGGCGCTGGTTTTTTATACCCCAATTTATATAGTGTTATGCCAACTATTTCATTTAATACTTAGCTCTAAATTTTATGAATGTGAGTGATCAAAGATTAGGATTTTTCATTCAACTATAGCTATATAAAATTATTCAAAATAAAGAATTCAATACACATTAAATTTGTAATTACACAAAAAAAGAGACATAAACAATTGATTTAACATCATAAAAATTCACAAATAGGCTAATTTGACACAATTGATAAAAAAGACTCGTTCGCCTATCTACGATAAGCATAATCAAATATATACGCTACCTGACACATGTAAAGTCAATGAAAATTGGTTATTCACCTTTCCACGTTTTAAGTAGTTGACAAGAGCGTAATGTGTCCCTACAAAATTCAGACAAGGGAAAATCATGAAATTAACAGATAATGAAATTAGAGAACATCTCAAAGAATTCTATAGGTTCAAAGATGAATACAATAAGAAATACAAAGACGAGCAAAGACTGATTGATTATGTTTACAGACTATCTCACCCTTCTGTAAAGCCATATGTTCATATTCTTCGTCGTCAAACAGACCATCATATTTTGGTTTTAGACCTTATCTATAAAGATGCTGTAGAAACTGCGATAGGTGTAAACAATACATTTATTGGAAAGAATTCAAATTACAATGACTATTCGATTCCAAGAGCATACGCCCCAACAAAACCATTAAAAGGGAAACCACCTCCTCCAGGTATCGGATGCGACTTCCAAACCACACGTCAACTTGAAATGTTTATGCTTGATGTTTTTGGTCTTAAGATTATTAAGTAGTAAGTTTAAGCTTCCAAAAAATTGCATTCATTGTGAAAAATCAGTTCATTATAGGTGCGTACTTACTCAATTACGTACTTACTCACTTAAGTAAGTATTTACATTTCAACAAGTTACAATAATAAAAACTTTCAAATGCTAAAATCTTCTTGTATGCTTGGAGGGATCGGGATCGAATTCCCACAACAAAAAAAGTAGAACTATGACTCGTACAACAATCATTAAATCTGAATTAAGTTTGATACCTAATAAAGACCAATATTCAATTCGATACTCCATCAATGGACAACAGTGGATTCATAATATGACCCACGAACACTTAATAGATGCTAGCGACTTTTTGAACAAAATTGCTATCCATGGGAGCATTGATCTACTGCGCTGGACAAAAACCACAGATAACTTTGATTTCATTTTATTAGTGAATAAACTCAAGCTCACCAAAAACAAAATGCATATTTGGAACGGTCAAGATAGCTATTGCACAATGTGGGGTACAGGAGGGCTCAAGCAAGACCGTCACATCTTGACAGACACACCTCCTGCAGATGTTTTTTGCTCAACATGTGTTGATCAATATCGCAGGCATGTTCCTAAAGAGAACCAAAAGATATTTGATGTAATGTATAGACTCAAACCTGAAGATCAGGACAACGTCCTAGAAAATGATATTGATCCATCCTTATTCTAAGAGTCATACGATGTATCAAGTAAAGCTCTCAGAGTTAGAATAATCATAAGGAGCTACATACCCTTTAGCTTCAATATCAATCAGGTATTGGCTCTACCACTGCATCATACGCTTACGCTCATGCAGATACTCTGCAACATGAGTGTAAGCACCCACAACCTTATCTCGCTCCTGATGACTCATTTGCTTCTCAATAGCATCTCTTTGAAATAACCCACACTCTCCTAACGCTGAGCGTGCCATAGCTCTAAAACCATGGAAGCATATATCTTTTTGAGTATCGTACCCCATGCGTCTTAATTAGCTATTAAAGGTATTCTCACAAATGAATATCACATTACTATGAGAACTTGGAAAGATCAGCTCTGATGTCCCTGCCAACCTTTTTACCTCCTGAAACAGTCTTATCGAATGATCAGATAGTGGGATGATATGTGCTTCTTTCATTTTTGAGCCACGATCTGAATGCTTAACTCCATTGACATGGTTTCGCTTCGCAGGAATTATCCATTGCTTCTTCTTAAAATCGATTTCATCCCATCTTGCAAATCTTAGTTCGGATGAACGTATGAAGATATGTAAACTTAACTCCAAACAAAGCTTTGTCATTTCATCACCTGTGTCAGCTTTGATTCGTGCTAGTAGCTCAGGGAGACGAAGAAGAAGTAAAACTGGTCTGTGATTTTTAGGTGCAGTAAGATCGAGGCTCTCCATTTCTCTTACATGGTTTACTTCAATGTATCCATACTGAACGGCATAACTAAAGATAAGTACTAGATCAGCCCTTATTCTCTGAGCATTATCAGCACTAGTCTCATAGATTTTGTTTAAGGTAATACGAAGATCTTTTGGCTTAACATCTTCGATCTGAAAATTACCAATATGAGGAAATAGATGGTTCTCAAATTTTCTCAATCTCTTTTTCTTGGTTTCTTCATCTAAAGGCTTCTTAACAGCATACAAATCAAGCCAAGTTCTAATGATGCTTCTAGCGAGTAGTTTCTGCTTTGAGTGCTCTCTAGCTTTTCCAAGCACTCCTTCGGATCAATGCCTTCAGCTTGAAGAGTCAAATACTCTCGTCTTTTTTCACGAGCAAAAGCTAATTTACATTGAGGATAATTTCCAATCGTAACAACTACACGAGATCCCTGCTTATTCTTGTATTGGAAAATCCACGTCTTTGTCCCAGACTTCCTTATCCGAAGGTACAAACCATCACCATCGCATAATGTATAGTCTTTGGAATTGGGTTGAGAAGACTCAATTGGAGTCACAGTTAAAGGCTTAACTAACCGCGCCATACTTTTAGACATCCAGCTTTGTATTCTGGATGTTTATTATTGAAGGCAAGAGCACAAAAAGGTACTAAAAAGGCACTATGTAAAAGCATGAAATATCACGCAAAGTGCACGTAAATCATTGATTTCCTTCAGGCAATAAAAAACCCCAAGTCTTAATAAGCTTGGGGTCTTTTAGAATTTTGGTCCCGAGGGTCGGACTCGAACCGACACATCATCTCTGATAGTGGATTTTGAATCCACCGCGTCTACCAATTTCACCACCTCGGGAAGGTGTTGAAACGTATAATAAACTGTTTCAAAAACTTGTCAACGCATGATGTTCTCATTTGATTAAAAATAAACCGTATAAGAATTTTTAGATGGATAATCCATCAATTTCAGCGTTAAAACCCAAAAAAGCTTATACTAAGCCAAATTTCATTATCCCCTTTTCAGATTTCTTAACATGCAACTTTCTGACTTTAACTTCAATCTCCCCGACGAACTCATTGCCCGTTATCCGCTTGAAACACGTAGTGCATCACGCCTACTCCATCTCGACCTCAATGGCGAATATCACGACCATCATTTCACTGACATTCTAGACTTGCTCAATGAAGGTGACTTGTTGGTACTGAACGATACCAAAGTGATGAAAGCCCGCTTGAAAGGCAAACGTGCAACTGGTGGTGCAGTTGAAGTCTTGGTTGAACGTATTCTTGACCCAAAAACCGCACATTGCCACATTAAAGCCAGCAATACACCTAAAGAAGGTGCGGAATTATTTATTGGTCCAGACGAAGTTAAAGTGACCGTTCAAGGCCGTCATGAAAACTTATTTGTTGTGGAATTTTCACAGCCTATTTTACAAGTTTTAGATTTATACGGTGCTTTACCGATTCCGCCTTACTTTAACCGTGAAGCAGAAGCGATTGATACCGAACGTTATCAAACCGTGTTTAACGACCCAACCAAATTGGCGTCTGTCGCAGCACCAACAGCAAGCTTACATTTTGATGAAGCGCTACTCAAAAAATTGGCGGACAAAGGCGTAAATAAAACCTTTGTTACCTTGCATGTGGGTGCAGGTACATTTTTACCCGTGCGCACCAATGACATTGAAAATCACATCATGCACAGCGAATGGTGTGACGTGTCAGAAGAATCTATGGCTTTAATCCGTGAGACAAAAGCACGTGGCAATAAAGTTATTGCTGTCGGTACTACAGCGACTCGTGCGACTGAAAGTGCCGCCCAAGCCAATGGCGGCGAACTCAAGGGTTGGACTGGTGATACACAAATCTTTATCTACCCAGGTTATGAGTTCAAAGTAGTCGATCGTTTAATTACCAACTTCCATTTACCTGAGTCTACCCTGCTCATGTTAGTGTCAGCGTTGTCCAGTCGAGATAATATTTTGAATGCCTATCACCATGCCGTCAAAAGCCAATATCGCTTCTTTAGTTATGGTGATGCAATGTTAATTGATAATATTAACCACAAATAAAATTACGCCGAAATCATCCCTATGCCGATAGATTCTGTAAAGCACTCCATCCATATTCGTCGAAAAAAGAATGCTGTGGTTTTTCAGAATATCGCTCGGCTCTGGGATATAGGCCGAAACGCCAAAACACACCAAGAGCTCCTCGATGGACTGCATCCATGGAATGCTCCCATTACTCTCAAATTTGAAAATTTACTCCCCCTAGCTTTAGCTGCACTGGGTATCGGATTCATGCTGTTTATTGTAATTCAGCCCGATCATGGCTGGGCACAGCTCTGCTTTGCTGTGGGGTTGGCCATGGTGTTCTGGGCCTATATCAGCTATGAAAAAGATGATCCGCTCGAAGATGTTATTGCGTTTTTGGAAACCGAATGCATCGCAAAAAAATACCAACTGGCTTTTAACCGACAGCCTCAATACATTTCGATGCCGCTGAATAATCTGCAATTTATTGGCAATCTTAAACGCATGTTCCCAGTGTTTAAGCAAGGCAGCCTTTCGAATGACATTCAGACCTTTGCAAGCACTGTTTGGGAAGATGAAAATCAGCAACAGCATCAGGTCATGGTCTTTCATTATCACTATGTGAATGAACTGAAAGTACGTGACAAAGATGGTGATGAAGTCACGGTTAAAGAAATTCATAAAGACTTGTGGGGCGTATTTGTTTTTGATATTGGCATCCATGGACTTGCCGTATCTGCAACAGGCAAAAACTTTGGCTATCCCTATAGTTTTCCTTGGCACAGCAGCGACATTCAAACTAATCAAAAATTAAAGTTTTATGGCGAGAACCAAATGGAAATCGCTAAATTGCTCAGCCCGGGCTTTGTCCTCCGACTAGCGAATTTTTTTCAAAACCGTGAAGGTGATCTGCTATTTCATCCGAGCCACCGAATAATGTGCTATCTTGGCTCTACAGATTTATTTAAAGTCAGTAGTAAAGCAAAACGAATTCAGGATGTTTCTGCATTGCGTGGACATCTCAGAACCTTTAAATTAAATGCTTTAGAAAATTTGAAAAACGACTTAACGCAGTTTTTAAAATAGATTTCATATAATAATGTTTTAAATTACGACCTTTTATCTTGAGGATAAAATTTTATGGGGCTTTTGATCTTTGTTTTAATCATCATTGCATTGGTGATTGGCGCAATCATGATTCGCAACAACATTGTCCGACATCACAATGCAACCATTCGTGCATGGTCAGATGTAGCCAGCTATGAACGTCAAAAAATCAAAATTTTAGATGGATTACAGCCTTTGGTTGAGCAATATTCCAATTTTGAACAAGGGACTTTGGCAAAAGTCACTGAACTCCGTCAAAATATTATGAATTTGAACGTAAACAGTACCGATGTCAGCCAATTACAGCGTATCGAAGCCTTAAATCAAGATCTAATGCGCAGCCTGAATGTTGTGGTTGAAAACTATCCTGAGCTCAAAGCCAATGATATTTATCTGAAAATGATGAATGAAATTGAAGAACAAAACGAAAATGTCGGTGCGGCGATTACTATTTTTAACCGCAACGTTGAGTTGTTCAACAATCACATTCAAGTGTTTCCTAACAATATTATTAATACGCTATTGCTGAGTAAAAAAGCGGTTCGCCCTTTCCGCGATCAAGCTGCCAGCCAAAATTTTGATTATCGTCCGAACTTTTAAGTTCGGGCTTTAATGCACAAAAGTAAAAAAAATAATGATGAGGTGATCAAGCACCTCCAAAACTAGAAAGAAAAATAAAATATGCAAAATCAAATTAATGCACTGAAAAATGTGCTGATTCAGGCGTTTTTCAAACTCTATGAGCAGCACCAAGACGACCATATTTACGCATGTACGTTGGTGTTCAATCCCTATTTGTCCATGGACTATATCGCAGTCTCTACGCAGCGTAGTATTTTTGCCGAAGATGAAGATTCTGCTCAATATCTTGCAACGCATGATCGATGGAATGTATCTAAATGGCGCTATCGTAGCCTACCGTCTTTAAGTCAAGACTTGGCGCAGTTTAAACTGACATCTGTAAATGAAGTGGGCCATTTAAACTTTGATTCATCTTCTATAGAAAGTACGATAAAGTCTGAGTCAACTAACCATCTTTCAATCTTGCTCAATGCCCTACAACAAACAAAAATCGACTTGGTTCAGTCCTACGGCATAGAACTGGACAATATTCTGTTTTTTATCACGGTCCCGACACAGCCCGAAATAGGAATTTATTCAGCTCAGGTTTTAAATCCTCCAAGTACACAACTTGACGATTTTCTCAAATCCAAACAACCCCTCAAGCTCGACAGTTTACCCAAGCGTATGAAGCTGTCTCAGTATGATAAAGACCTGCTGATTGATTTAGCACAAATCGTTGAAATACAACCTTATAACTATTTACATGTAGCTAATGAAGTCTATCTTTTAAGCTTAGAAAAAAGCTATGCAACCACGAATCCTTATATTCAAAAGCTTATTGACAGTATCGTGGCCATGACATCGGACCCGAAAGGCACATTTGCGATGGAAAAAGAAGAAATTTTGCAGCGAATTAACCAGTTCTATTTTAATGCCAAGAGTTCAGATGAAGCCTTGTCACAAGACGCAATCTATAAATTTACAGACTTAACACCCGACAAAGCTAGCGTTTAACCGCAGAATCAAGGAAAATAGAGCACTTTTAGCACTCTTACCATCAGCGAACTGTTTTTTCGCCTTGATCTGGACCTTGTATGAAGTTTGAAAAATTGGCGCAATCGGGCCGTGCTCGTCGCGGCCGTTTAACCCTTGAACATGGTGTTGTTGAAACACCTATGTTCATGCCTGTCGGTACTTACGGTACTGTAAAAGGCATGCTCCCACGTGACATTAAAGAAATTAAATCCCAAGTTATTTTGGGCAATACCTTCCATTTATATCTTCGCCCAGGCCTAGATGTCATTCGTGAACATGGTGGTTTACACCAATTCATGAAATGGAATAACCCGATTTTGACAGATTCAGGCGGTTTCCAAGTCTTCAGCCTTGGCGCTATGCGCAAAATTAAAGAAGAGGGCGTGACTTTCCGCTCTCCGATTGATGGCTCTAAAGTCTTTTTATCTCCTGAAATTTCGATGGATATTCAGCACACGCTGAATTCAGACATCGTGATGATTTTTGATGAATGTACGCCTTATCCTGCGACACATGAAGAAGCGCAAAAATCACTACAGCTTTCATTACGTTGGGCGAAACGTTGTAAGACTCAACATCATGACGTGCTGAAAAACCGTAATGCACTATTTGGTATTATCCAAGGCGGCATGTATGAAGATTTACGTGATGAATCTTTAAATGGTCTGAAAGAAATTGATTTTGATGGTTATGCCATTGGCGGCTTGTCTGTTGGCGAACCTAAAGAAGAAATGATCAAAGTATTGGATTATCTTCCAGAGAAAATGCCTGCAGATAAACCACGTTACTTGATGGGTGTCGGTAAACCAGAAGATATCGTAGAAGCGGTTCGTCGCGGTGTCGATATGTTTGACTGTGTGATGCCAACTCGAAATGCACGTAATGGTCATTATTTTGTGACCGACGGTTTAGTGCGTATTCGCAATGCCAAATATCGTCATGATCAAAGTCCGCTTGACCCACATTGCGACTGTTATACCTGTACAAATTTCACCAAATCTTATCTCTTCCATCTTGAGAAATGCGGCGAAATGCTCGGTTCGATGCTCGGTACTATTCATAACTTACGTTATTACCTGCGTCTGACTGAAGCGATGCGTGATGCTCTCGATCATGGCACTTTTGATGAGTTTGTTGAAGACTTTTATCGTCGTCGCGGCATGGAAGTGCCACCTTGTCCTCAAGATTAATTCTTTCAGCATTTGCGCTGAAGAAAAAGACAAGGTAAATTGCTGAACAAGTCCAATTTATTTATCAAAGTATTGATAACCAGTTTTTTTAGTTTAGGAAAATGAAATGAGCCTTTTTATTTCTACTGCTCACGCGGCAGGTGAAGCTGCACAGCAACCAAGCATGATGGCAAACCTGTTGATGATTGCGGTATTTGTCGCAATCTTCTACTTCTTGATCTGGCGCCCTCAATCAAAACGTGCAAAAGAACATCGTGCACTAATTGAAAGCCTAGGTGTTGGTAGTGAAGTTGTTTTTGCGGGCGGTTTAATGGGTAAAATCACAAAAATCGAAGGTGATTTTGCAGTTGTTGAACTGAACCGTGGCGTAGAAGTAAAAGTACAACGCGCAAGTGTGATTTCAGTTCTGCCTGAAGGCACTCTAAATAACCTTTAATCAAAAAATAAGTCGTGCACCCGCACGGCTTTTTTCATTTTAAGAAGAAAACGAATGCGTTACCCAGCATGGAAATATCTACTGATTCTAGTGGTACTAGTCATCAGTACATTATATGCCCTGCCAAGTTTGTATCCTGATGAACCTGCTGTTCAAATTTCAGGTGCCAAAGCCGGTACCCAGATTGACCAAAGCATCGTACAAAAAGCAGAGCAGATTTTAAAATCTGAAAATATTGCCAGCCATGACAATAGCTTCACCAATAATGCCGCTTTATTACGTGTTGATTCGAGCGAACAACAATTAAAAGCGAAAGAAGCACTGCGTCGTGGGCTCGGTGAAAATTATGTCGTCGCATTAAACCTTGCGCCTACTACGCCAGAATGGCTACAAAAAATTGGTGCTAAACCAATGAAGCTGGGTCTGGATTTACGTGGTGGTGTACATTTCCTACTTGAAGTGGATATGGACAAAGCCATTTCACAACGTATGGAAACGTCCGCGGCTGACTTACGTCGCCAACTTCGTGACAATAAATTAAAATTCAATAGCTTATCTTTGAACAACAACACCATTACGATGCAATTTGCAAATAATGATGACCGTTCTGCAGCTATGGATTTCCTTCGTCGTAACGGCAATGAATATACTCAACAAGCGGTTGCAACAACTGAAGGTTCAACACTACGTTTAAGCTACACAGATACACGTAAACAAGAAATTCAGTCTTATGCTGTTAACCAAAACTTAACGACTTTACGTAACCGTATTAACGAGTTAGGTGTAGCGGAAGCATTGGTGCAAACCCAAGGTAGCAACCGTATTGTGGTTGAATTACCGGGTGTACAAGATACTGCTGAAGCAAAACGTGTACTTGGTCGTACTGCAAACCTTGAGTTCCGCTTAGTTTCTGACTTAAACGATCAATATATCGATCCATACACAGGTCAAGCAAAAGGCTCATTACCGCCGGGTACCGAAGCTTTTGCTTATGAATCTTTGGACAGCGGTCGTCAATTATTGCTTAACCGTAACCGTATCTTAACGGGTGAACGTGTACAAAACGCGTCTTCAGGCTTTAGCCAAGATACAGGTGGTGCTGAAGTAAATATTACTTTGGATACTGCGGGCGGTAAGTTGATGTCTGAAGCCACTCGTAATGCTGTAGGCAAACGAATGGCTGTTCTGTTCATCGAGAACAAACAAAAAATTAGTTATGTTGCAGATCCTACAACAGGCACACAAACTGAAGTTCGTACACCTTATACCGAATCTGTGGTCATCAATGCGGCAACGATTCAAGCCGTCTTGGGTTCTCAGTTCCGTATTACTGGTCTGGATTCACCTCAAGAAGCGTCTGAACTTGCATTGATGCTACGTGCAGGTGCATTGGCAGCGCCAATGTACTTCGTGGAAGAACGTGTGATTGGTCCGAGTCTCGGTCAAGAAAACATCGACAAAGGCGTATTATCAACTCAAATCGGTTTCTTATTGGTTGCGATTTGGATGGTGGTCTTCTTCCGTGTGTTCGGTTTGATTGCCAACTTTGCTCTCGTGGTTAACCTTGCCATGATTTTAACCATCATGTCTTGGATTGGCGCGTCCCTCACCCTTCCGGGTATTGCAGGTATCGTGATTACCATTGGTATGGCGGTCGATGCCAACGTACTGATCTGTGAGCGGATACGAGAGGAAATTAAATGGGGTGCCTCGCCAAAACAGGCGATTGTTGCGGGTTATGATCGTGCGTATAACACCATCTTTGACTCCAACTTAACCACATTCTTAGTGGCTTTCATTCTGTTCGCAATTGGTACTGGCCCAATTAAAGGCTTCGCGGTTACCCTAATGATTGGTATTGTCTGCTCAATGTTCACAGCAATTACTGTGACACGTGCAATCGTACAAATCATTTATGGTAAAAAACGTAACCTGAAGAAGTTGAGCATTTAGGAGATCGAAGATGACTGAAAATACTCAACCGAAACAATACGGCCGTCCTGACAACGAGCGCATTATTCCGTTTATGAAGATTGCCAAACCGGCAGCCTTGATATCGATTGTCTTAACGCTCGCAAGTATCTTTTTTATTTGCACCAAAGGTCTAAACCTCGGTTTGGACTTTACTGGCGGTGTAGCAGCAGAGTTGAACTATAGTCAACCAGTAAAATCTACCGATGTGAGCTCAGCGCTGACAAAAGCTGGTTTTAAAGATCCTGTAGTACAAACTTTAGGATCTGACCGCGACCTGATGGTTCGTATGCCAGTTCAAAAAGACATTGAAGCTGAAGACTTAACCAAAGCCATTACGACTGCCGCTCAATTGCCGGGCAATAAAGCAGAAGTGCATAAAGTCGATGTGGTGGGTGGTCAAGTCGGTAATGAACTTTACGTGCGTTCTGCGGGTGCTGTAGGTCTTGCCCTACTGCTCATGCTGGTTTATGTCACTATTCGCTTTGAGTTCAAACTTGCGATGGGTGCTGTACTGTCTTTATTCCACGATATCGTGGTGACCATTGGTATCTTTGCTATGATGCAGTGGCCGTTTGACTTAACAGTTTTGGCTGCGCTACTCGCGATTATTGGTTTCTCGCTCAACGATAACATCGTTGTATCTGACCGTATTCGTGAAAACTTCCGTAAGATTCGCGGTGCTGAACCTCTTGAAGTTGTGAACAGTGCTTTGACTGAAACACTTCGCCGTACCATTCACACCTCTATGACACTGTTACTGGTTGTTGTGGCGATGATGGTACTGGGCGGTGATGGTCTGAAATGGTTCTCTGTTGCAATGTTTGTTGGTGTATTTGTGGGTACATATTCATCAATTTACATTGGTACAGCCTTCGCGTTATGGCGTGGCCTGAACCGTCAAGACTTCATTGTACAAGTGAAGCCTGAATTTGAAGAAGAAGAGATTCCTTAAGCTTTTCAACTTATAGTTCAGATCAAAGCCCATCTTCGGATGGGTTTTTTTATGCGACTACCTTAAATAAATGAGCTAGGCAAAATCGCAATAATAGGATGTAACTTTTTAATATCGGATTGCAGGAATTCTACCTGTCGTTTTTGGTCTAGACTTGCAAATTGCCATGTATCATCTGTTTGCTGTATCACGTTTAAAATTAAATTTAAGCCATTTCGCAAATATACACAGGCTAGATCCGATCTCTCTACCCCTCGCCGTTCATCACAGACCACAAGCCAACCCTCTTGTAATATAGGTGCATAATACGACGCTGTGATGCGAATGAAATACAGGTCTTGAGTGTTTTTAAATAATGCTGAATATTGAGATGCATTATTTGAAATCGGTTTTAACGAAAATGCCTGTGTCTCAATCACCTGCATTTCAAAAAGGACCAAGCTTGCTTGTTTCTTAGTGCGCTTGTCTTGCTCTATAAACTGAACTTCATCATCCAAACTTCCCTTTATGAGTCCCAATTGTGACTCTAACTCACGTGCAAATTTCTCTCCAATCTGCCGATGACTATTTAATAATTGGGAAATTAAAGGAACTGATAAGCCAAAATGTTCACACACGGCTTTACCATTTTTAAAAGGGCCTGTTGCCACCCAATGGTCAATCGCTCGTGTTAAATTCTGTCGACGCTTTTCAAAAAGCTCTGAAGGCAGCATAAGCATTCAATTTTATAATTTCTCTCCCCCAATATAATAAAAAAACCCGCGCGCAGCGGGTTTTTTATACAACTTTATTTTTAGCTACCTTGTACCAATCGACGTGCGCTAATAATGCCTGGTTGTTGCTCTAAACGTGCCAACAGTTTCGACAACTGCGCCAAGCCTTTCACTTCAATCAACAGCTTCATATTGGCAATACCATCACTCTCGGAAATGGTATTCACCTGACGAATATTGATTTGGTCTGAGAAAATCACTTGAGTCAGATCTTTAAGCAAACCACGACGGTCATAAGCTTCCACCACGATTTGCACACTTTGACCACGAGTTGGCTGCATTTCCCAATCCGCTTCAACCGCACGTTCAGGCTCTTGCCCAATCATACGGATATAATCCGGACATGCGACCTTATGGATACTTACGCCACGATTCAGGGTGATATAACCAGCAATCGATTCACCATGCACAGGCTGACAACACTGAGCAATGTGTAGTTCTACATTGTCCAAACCATCAATCAAAATACCATGCGCCGAAAGCGTATGACTTGCACGTGGGTTCAAAGTTGGTTTTAACACCAGTTCAGGCTCATCCTGATCGAGGTGCATATGACGGTTAACCTGATTGATTAAAGCATGCAAGCTAATGTCACCACTCACCAAGCCAATCAATATATCTTCACCCAATTTCACATTAAAATGATTGCAGTAATCATTCAAATCGATACTTTTCGGGTGAATCGCCAAACGTGACAATTCTTTATTAAGAATCTCACGTCCCACTTCCAAGTTTTTACTACGGTCTTGCTGACGGAACCAATGACGCAACTTATCACGTGCACGAGCCGTCTTGATATAACCCAGCGAGTTTACCAACCAATCTCGGTTAGGCTCACGATCTTTCTTGGTTAAAATCTCGACCTGTTCCCCAGTTTTTAGGGTATAGGTTAAAGGTACATAACGTTGGTTCACCCGTGCTGCATAGCACTTGTTGCCCACTTCAGTATGCACATGATAGGCAAAGTCAAGCACGGTCGAACCGCGTGGTAATTCTTTGATATCACCATCACGACTGAACACATAGATTTTCTCAAAATCTTCAAACTCTTGGATTTGTTCGAAGTTTTCAGAAGCCTCATCTTCTTTATGGGCGCTAGCATCATTTCGTTCTTGATAATGTTCAAGCACTGCACGTAAAGAATGTAAGCGATGATTAAATGAATAGTCTGTGGTTTTAGAACCTTCTTTATAGTTAAAGTGCGAACACACCCCGAGCTCAGCTTCTTCGTGCATATTATGCGTACGAATTTGCACTTCTAAAGATTTGTTCTCTGCAATCACGGCCGTGTGCAGTGAGCGATAACCATTGGCTTTCGGGTTAGTAATATAATCATCGAACTGATGCGGAATATGACGCCAAATCTGATGAACGATCCCCAGTGTGTGATAACACTCAGGTACATTATCCACCAAAACGCGAACCGCTCGAATGTCATAAAGCTGATCAAAGCTCAGGTTCTTACTCTTCATTTTTCGATAAATCGAATAAATGTGTTTCACCCGACCATTAATCTCGGCCTCAATGCCATGATCTAATAGTTCTTTACGCAACTTTTCTGTCACGAACTGAATATATTGCTCACGCTCTAAACGTTTTTCATTCAGTAAAGAGGCAATTTCTTTATAGCGTTCAGGTGCTAGATAACGGAAAGCAAGATCTTCAAGCTCCCACTTGAGCTGTGCAATCCCTAAACGGTGCGCGAGCGGCGAGTAAATAGTTAAAATTTCTCGTGCGACACGCTCTTGACGCTCTTTGGTTGAGTGCGCCAACTCACGTAATGCATAGGTACGTTCAGAAAGTTTGATTAATACAACACGAACATCTTCGGTCACCGAAATCAGCATTTTATAAATGCCGGTCAAATGTTCACGCTGATTATTATTAAAATGATCTTCTAGACGTTTATTTTGCTCAATCAGGTCAGACAACTTACCCATGGCAAGCGTGCCTTTCACCAAAGCATGCACTTGATCGCCAAATTTGCTTTGGACTTCTTCTAAACTGGTTACGCCTTCACGAACACTTCGATACAGCATAGCTGCTGATAACGTATCTTCATCCGCATACAGATGGGCAAGAATATCCGCCATTTCAATACCCGTATAGAAGGTATTTGAGCGATGGTTGACCGTTGTTTCAAGTTCATTCTGTAAGGTCAGATGTGCAACTTCTTCGAGTTGCTTTAGAGGAGCCCCGTCAAACATGCCACTCACACGCTCTAGCCATTCAGCTAAATCATGCTGTGCTTGCTCGGCATGTTCTACAGTCGTTTCCTGTGACAACTCATTGAGACGTCCAGGTAATTGTTCACGTACTGTGACCATACCCTACTCCTAGTTTTCTACGCTTCATAACTTTTGATCGTTTATCTGATTTTCTTTTTCGAACAAAGCAATCGATTCGACATGCCCTGTATGGGTAAACATGTCCATGACACCTGCTTTTTTCAAACGGTAGCCTTGTTGTACCAGCATTCCAGCATCGCGTGCTAGTGTTGCAGGATTACATGACACATAAACGATTCTTTTTGCACCAAATTTGGGCACATAACGCATTATTTCTTCTGCACCAGAACGTGGTGGGTCTATCAATAATGCATCAAATCCTTGTTTTGCCCAAGAATGATGCGAAAAATCTTTTGTTAAATCTTGTGAATAAAATTTCAGTTGCGAAAGGCCATTGTTTTGTGCATTTTCTGCACCACGCTGAACCATTTCTTCACTCCCTTCAACTGCAACGACTTGACCCGTTGAACCCACACATTGAGCAAGTGGTAAAGAAAAGTTTCCTAAGCCACAAAACAGATCTAGAACTCGCTCACCTTGTTGTAACTGAAGCAATTCACATGCCAGTTTCACCATTTGCGGATTAATCGTGGAATTCACTTGCGTGAAGTCTTGAGGATTAAAGCCAAATTCCACAGCAAAGTCACTTAGACCATAGTGCAGACGCATCGGTGCATCGGGATGATCCACGCGATGTAAGCTGTCTGGCCCTTCAGGTTGTAAGTACAGTTGCCACTCTTTATGTAACGCAAATTTTACTAATTGGTTGACATCTTCCGCGCAAAGTTCCGCCGTATGACGAATCAGGAGGGCAATTTCTTGATCTCCCATGGCCAGTTCCATATGCCCAATATCTGCTTTACCTTGCAGACCTTGTAACAGTTGTTTGAGTGTGGTGATGGAGCCAAACTCACGATCCAACACCATACAACGGTCAATCGAAGTCAGTTTATTTGACTGGCTCTCACGAAAGCCAACCACGAGCTTATCTTTTGCAGGTAGGTAACGCACGCCAATACGTGCTTTGCGACGGTAATCTTCACGCAATGAACGTAAAGGAGCTAACCATTGATCAGGCTGAATGCCGGCAAAATGTTGCAAATGTGATTGTAAAACGTCTTGTTTTAAACGAATTTGCTCATCTGGATGGATATGCTGCATGCTACAACCACCACAGACCCCATAATGTGGGCAGGCCGGTTTTACCCGTAAAGCAGACTCTTCACTCAGTAATTCAAGACTGTCTGCTTCTTCAAGACGCTTAACGACATTGGTAATACGCGCACGCACTGTTTCACCCGGCAAGGCATAACGGATAAAGACTTTCTTACCGTGTTTTTCTGCAGGATGATCTGGATGCGTGCCAAAGTGCGCTATGCCTCGCCCCTCATGTGAAAGCGATTCAACCTGAAATGTATAAATGGGTTGTTGGGCTTTTTGGGGTTTGGCTTTGTGTTTCATGCGTACCTAATGTGTGGAAGATGGGAAATCAGATTGGGTGAATTCGGTACGTTGCGAGGTTTGCTGCCATACCGATAAAAAATCAGCGTGTTGCGGCTGAGTTTGTAAATATTGAATCGTGCTTTGAATCAGGTGCTGATGATCATTTAACAATAACTGTCCTTTCAGCAACAGCCAGCGTAAATAAATCAACCATGTATTGAGCACATCACCTTCACAGTAGCTGGTCAGTTCCATCCACTGTTGTTCACGCACATATTCAGGCACATGGTAGCCACAATCACCACGTTTACCGGGGAAACCAAGTAAATGTGCTGCATCGTCGAGCTTTTGAAAATGACGACCATGGAACATGGCCATGACATCCATCAAATCTACATGACGATGATGATAACGATTCTGGTAGTTATTATAGCGCTTTTGCGTATCAATCTCGCCCTGATCGAACAAACTTGGTGCAGATAGTCCGTGATACATGGCACGGAACAAAATCACAGGCAAATCAAACTGTGAACCGTTCCAACTGACCAAGGTCGGATGACGCTTTTCAAAAATAGAAACGAATTTTTTTAAAATTTCAGCTTCGCTATTGTCTTCACGGCTAAATGAAAACAACTTCATGCCCTTTTCATCAATCCATAGTCCAGAGATACAGACAATTTCATGCAAGGCCAAACGCTGAAAATCCGTGCCCGCCTCTTGGCGACGCAGTTTAGTCAGCGCAGCATCTAGATCCACCTCAGGCAGATCCAGTCCATACAAATGCGCACCTGACTTCAAATCTGTCAGTGTTTCGATATCAAAAATTAAAACAGGTAAACGCATAAGTACTCACCAGTGCCGATCGGCCACTGTAATTATTCAGGATCAACAACAGAGAATAGACCAGTAGACAAGTAGCGGTCACCACGGTCACATACGATGCAAACAATCACGGCATCCGGATTTTCTTCAGCCAATTTAACTGAAGCCCATACCGCACCACCCGATGAGGTACCTGCACTGATACCTTCTGTACGTGCTAAACGACGAGCCGTTTTTTCCGCTTCAATTTGCGGAATATCCATAATGCGATCAACACGTGAAGGGTCAAAAATCGTAGGAAGATATTCTTGTGGCCAACGGCGAATACCAGCAATGTTTGAGCCTTCAGACGGTTGTAAACCAACAATTTGAATATCCGAATTTTGTTCTTTTAAATATTTCGAAATCCCCATAATGGTCCCGGTGGTTCCCATTGAGCTGACGAAATGTGTAATTTTACCGCCTGTTTGTTTCCAAATTTCAGGCCCAGTAGTAAGGTAATGTGCTTCCACATTGTCTGGGTTACCAAACTGGTTTAGGACTAAACCTTTGCCGTCTTTTTCCATTTGAAGGGCAAGATCACGTGCTTCTTCCATGTTTTCAGATTCGATCAGTTCAGCACCGTAGGCACGCATGGCATCTTTACGCTCTTGGCTAGAACTTGCAGGCATGATCAAGGTCATTTTATAGCCACGCATTGCTGCAACCATAGCTAAAGCAATCCCTGTGTTTCCGCTCGTCGCTTCAATCAACGTATCACCCGGTTTAATCTGACCACGCTTTTCCGCTTGCATAATCATGTTATATGCAGGGCGATCTTTCACCGAACCCGCTGGGTTATTGCCTTCTAACTTGGCTAATACTGTTGCTTGAGTATGACTTGCCAGACGCTGTAAACGCACTAACGGCGTGTTGCCGACGTAATGGTCTAATAAAAAATCGTCTGCTTGAAAATCAGGGGTTGTATTACTCATTATTCACACCTATATCGAGGTGCGCCTATTGTATGAAAAAATGCCTTTGCCTGCACCCATTTGCCTCGCTTTTTCGCGAAAGTGATTAAAGCACAATCAGTTTTAAATAATCCATGCTAATATTCGGGGCATAAGGAATAAACTGCTTAAACCATGTCAAATATCAACAAAAAGCTTTTTAAACGCCTACACTTAAATCATGCCTATGGTCAGTTGATTGCACTTATTTTTGTGCCGATCACCATTTTGGCTTGTGTCGGTGCGATGTTGGTAATAACAGAAACCTCCAATGCAGCCAAAGCACAACAAAAACAAATGGCTGTCGCGATTCTGACACGCTATCAACCCACGTCAGAATCTGCGATTGATTTGCTGAATCATTACCCTTGGCAGTTTGATCAAGCTCGTAATGCCATGCAAAGCATGTTGAACGAAAAACATTTGATTCGTGCTGCAATTTTAGATCTTAAAGGCAACAACCGCCTGAGCATTGGCTTTCAAGATCAAGATATTTGGCCTGCTTTTGACAGTAAAGCATCTTTTATCGGACCGATTGCACATCAGGGCAACCATATTTATGCCCTGAAAATTTCAGACTCAACTCAGACGCCGGCATGGTTAAGCATTGAACTGGACAATCAACCGCTGCAAATTGCCCGCTATCGCGTGTTAATCGTGTTGATTGCAACGGGTTTATTGACGCTCTTATTACTTTTGCTGTGTTTGAATTTTTATTCACGTCGTTGGATCGCACCAATGTACGAAATTCGCATGCAGTTACAACGTTTAAATGCCGACACTCTAGATCAGCACATGATCATTAACAGTACTGGAGAACTCCGGTTATTACAGCGTGATATAGCCAATGTGGTTAAACGCTTACATTTCAGTTTCTTAGAGCTACGTGAACATACCGAACAAACGGAAGATGACTTAAGACGCACGCTTGATACTTTAGAAGTGCAAAATATTACCTACCGTCAAGCACGTGACCAAGCAATTCAAGCCAACCAATCAAAATCGGTGTTTTTGGCCAATATTTCCCATGAACTGCGCACACCGCTGAACAGTATTGATGGCTTTATTCATCTTTTACTGCGCCAAGGCAACCTCAGTAATGAACAAAATTTATATCTACAAACGATTCGTAAATCTTCTGCGCATTTATTGGCTTTAATTAATGACGTGCTTGATTTCTCCAAAATCGATGCAGGCAAACTAGAACTCGAAACTGCGCAATTCGACTTAGAAGAAGCCGTCTTTGATGTGATGGATATGTTGTCGCCATTGGCAGCACAAAAACACATCGATATGACCTTCTACTATGCGGACAATGTGCCGAAATTTGTGGTTGGTGATGTCCTACGCTTCAAGCAAATTTTGACCAACTTAATCTCAAATGCAATTAAATTCACTCCTGATGGTGAAATTATTGTCCGTGTCCGTATGGAGCACGATGACATCGGTCAATGTCTGCTGCACTTTAGTGTCCAAGACAGTGGTATCGGCCTAAGTGGTACTGACCGTAAGAAACTGTTTGAATCCTTCTCGCAAGGTGATGCATCTGTTACCCGTCAATTTGGCGGTACAGGTTTAGGTCTTGCCATCTCCAAACAATTGGTCAGCCTAATGCATGGACAAATTGGTTTTGAAGATAACCAAGAACGTGCCCCAACAGAAAAAGGTTCAACCTTCTGGTTTACTGCGCGCTTTATGGTCGATGAAGAAATTGAAATTGTGCATCCACAATTTAGCAATCTACAAGTCGTTTCCTACTTAGCACATCCAGCAACCGCCAATGTCCTGCGTCATTACTTAGAAAATTATGATGTTGAACATATTGAAACGCAGTCAATACTAGATTTATTTAGTCGACTCAATCAGCTAAAAACCAATGAAAATACTTGGTTGATCGTCGATCATAGTGGTGACTCCGAAGCTTTACTCAAAGAAATTCGTCATCGGTATAGCGGTAACTTAGCAGTTTATGGCTACCAAATGATGCTCGATCCAAGCATGTTGAACGAGTACCGTGCTCGCCCATTGCATCAACCACTTAGCCGTACAGCATTGGTTCATTTATTGAGTAATGAGCCTTGGTTTGATCAGGAGCAACATGAAGAATTTAATGGTCAAGGTCTGCACATTTTAGCTGTCGACGACCATTTGCCAAACCTGATTGTGCTTGAAGCCCTGCTCTCTGAGTTAAATGTGAAAACCACCAAGGCTTTGAGTGGACAAGAAGCCATTGAAATCATTCAAGCTCGCCAAGAGCAAGGTTTGGCAGCTTTTGACCTCATCTTTATGGATATTCAAATGCCAGTGATGTCAGGTGTCGATACCACGCGTGCTATTCGTTCACTTGAGTCAACCTTTGAAAATCATAAGCGCCTTCCTATCATCGCTTTGACGGCACATGCGCTTTCTGATGAAAAACAAAAGCTTCTGCAAAGTGGTATGGATGACTATGTCACAAAGCCAATTCAAATGGATCAAATTATTCAAATCTTGACCCAGTGGACTACCGACAACTTTAAGAAAGTGCCGGTTTTAGAGCGCAGTTCGGTGATTGAAGCCCTAGAGCCAAGTATTTTAGATTGGCAGCAAAGCTTGCAGTTGGCCGCGAATAAAGAAGATCTTGCAGTCGATTTACTGAAAATGCTCGTCGATAGCTTTGAGCAAGAAATCCATGAAATGGCTCAACTCATCGAAGATGAAGATTTTCCACAATTAGAGCATGTATTACATCGGCTTTATGGCGCAACCCGCTATGTGGGCGCTCCAACCCTCCAAGAGGTTTCAGGTCAATTTGAGCAATTTGTTTCGACCTTACGTAAGGAACGCCGTAAAGCGGATGACGCTTTTGTCCAAGAAACCCTGAACCGTTTTGATGAGTTAAAAAATGTCATGACGCAAGTTGAACACGCAGCTCAACAAATCTTAGCCAAACAAAATAATTAAGCGTAGTCCGACTAAAGTCAGTGCCGTCCAGCTTCTGTTGTGACTGCACTGTCATGTATCCTGTCAGGGTGCATGCTATGCTCGGGCGCAGAAACAACAAGAGTAATTACCATGGCTTTATTACGTGTAGAAAAAAATAATGGCATTGCAACGGTTTACTTAAACCGTCCAGAAAAACGTAATGCAATGAGCTTTGCATTGCTCAAAGAATTGGTCAGCACCGCTGAAAAATTAAAAAAAGATCGTAGCTTACGCTGTGTCATTTTAACGGGTGAAGCCAATGTATTTAGTGCTGGCATTGATTTGGCTGACCTGAATGATCCGAAAAATCGTGCCTATGCTGCGTGGGAACTGTTAAAGCCCGGTCAAAGTTTATTTCAAAAAGCCTTTCTGATTTGGCAGCAACTTCCTGTGCCCGTAATTGCAGCACTTGAAGGCTTTTGCTTTGGTGCAGGCATGCAACTTGCCTTGGCTGCCGATATCCGTATTGCCCACCCGAAAACGCAAATGTCGATTATGGAAAGTCGTTGGGGCTTAGTTCCTGATATGGGCTTAACTCGCTCACTCAAAGGTGTGATAGGACTGGATTTAGCCAAAGAATTAACCTTAACAGCACGTATTTTTGACGCAGAATATGCCAAGGATATTGGCTTAGTGACGCATTTAAATGAACAGCCTTTGCTTCAAGCGCAGCAGTTAGCCGAAGAATTATCACAACGTTCACCAGATGCCTTGGCAGCGGCAAAACAAGTGCTAGATGCCATGGAACATAGTCCAAAACGATCTTTACGCTTAGAAAAAATCTGGCAATTAAAATTACTGCTCGGCAAAAACAGCCAATTGGCACGTAAAAAAGACAAGAACCCAGAGGTTCAGTTTTTACCACGCCAATATAAGTAAAATAGTCACACAGGATAGATTGAGTACAGCACATGGCGTTTGATCGTAATACAAAAATTGCATTTCTAGGTATGGGGCTGATGGGTAGCCGTATGGCCACGCGTCTCATTCAGGCAGGATTTGAAGTTGCGGTGTGGAACAGAACTGCTGCTGCGTGTGATGAGTTGGTTGCGATTGGCGCGACGGCGCTTCAATTGGACAAGATTGCCCATTATCCTGTGGTTTTATCTTGTCTCGCAGATGATGCTGCTGTTGCCGCGGTGTATGCAAGCATCGAAAATCATTTAGCGGCAGGACAAATTATTGTCGATTTTTCGAGTCTTTCTGTGAATCAAACTCATCAATTGGCTCATGCTGCAAAGTTGAAACAAGTCACTTGGATTGACTCTCCTGTTTCTGGGGGCACAGCTGGTGCTGAACAAGGCACCTTGGTCATCTTTGCCGGTGGTGATGCTCAAACGATTCAAGATTTGAGTCTGATTTACAATGTTTTATCTCAACGTGTTACTCGCATGGGCGACTCAGGTACAGGTCAAGCCACCAAAACTTGTAATCAGCTGATCGTCGCTGCCAATAGCACATTAATCGCAGAAGCTGTAGCACTGGCCGAGAAATCAGGTGTAGACACCACGTTATTAGCACCAGCACTTGCCGGTGGTTTTGCAGATTCAAAGCCTTTTCAGATTTTAACTCCACGTATGGCAACACATCAGTTCGAGCCCGTGCAATGGAAAGTTCAAACTTTATCTAAAGACCTGAATAATGCAGTCCAACTGGCTGCCCAGTTTGAATTAAGCATCCCTGTTGCCAGCCTTGCTTTATCGCAACTCAAAGCCCATCAGGACAATGGTTTTGCAGAAAAAGATTTAGCCACCATCATTCAACATGTCGAACAAAACTAACAACTCCCACTTTAGAAGTAAATTGCTTCAAGGACGATATACATGACTCAGCTCGCGGTTAATTTATCCATGATTTTTACCGAAGTGCCGTTGTTAGAGCGTTTTGCTTTGGCTCGTGAACACGGTTTTAAGCATGTAGAAATTCAGTTTCCGTATGAGCTGAGTATTGAGCAAATCCAAACCCAACTCACCATCAATGATTTAAGCCTGTGTTTAATCAATGTCCCTGCGGGTGATTTGATGCAAGGCGGTGATGGTCTTGCGGGAGTTCCGGGGCGTGAAAATCAATTTCATCAGGCTTTAGAACAATGCATTCGCTATGCCACTGCGTTAAATGTACCGAGTGTCAATATTTTAGCCGGCAAACAGCCACAAGATGCTGACTTGCTCCCATGTTTAAATACCTTGTCGAGCAACCTCAAACTGGCGTGCCACATGTTGTCTGAACATCATATTCAACCGGTATTTGAAATGATTAATAGCACTGATATGCCGCGCTTTTTGGTGCAAAATATTGCCCAAGCTCAGGAAATGCTTGAAGCTGTACAACACTCTACTTTGAAGATGCAATATGACTGCTACCACATGGCGATGATGGGTGAAGACATCCTCAGTACTTTGGCAGAAAATATTCAGGATATCGGTCACATACAGTTTGCTGACTGTCCGGGGCGACATGAACCTGACTCAGCGCAGATTCCATTTGCAGAGATTTTTAAATGGTTAGATCAAAGCCAATATACAGGTTACATCGCGGCTGAATACCGACCACGAAGCAACTCATCACATTCTTTTGCGTGGAAAGACAAATACTTCCCTCATTTAGCCAATGGTCAATGACGTGTTGATTTGAAATTCATCAACAAAACCGCTATATTAGAACATGTAAAATTGTCAGGAAATCATACCCTCTATGAATTTAGAACCATCGCCCAGCGCTTCTAATTCTCACGATCTCGCAAATATCAAAGATGTACAAGCTTGTTTAGCTGTTGTACGTGAAGCACTTGAAGATGTAAAAGCCAAAGATATTGTTGAACTTGATATCAAAGCAATCAGCAATGTCGCAGATGCGATTGTTATTGCGAGCGGTACTTCAACTCGTCACATTAAGTCTCTTGCAGACAACGTGGCAGAAGAAGCACGTAAAGCTGGATTCCGCCCGATTGGCGTTGAAGGCGAACGTGATGCAGAATGGATCCTGATTGATCTCGGTTTTGTAGTGGTACATGTGATGTTACCTACAGCACGTAAATTCTATGATTTAGAAAGCTTATGGCGTACAGCTCCAGAAACTGTAGCTTAAGCTTCCAGAAAAAAGCGACCTAATTAGGTCGCTTTTTTTATCCCTTGATTTCATACACGGACAATCAGCTTCATGGTGTTTTACCCCCTACACTAAAGCAGTTGATGTAAATCTACCTCAGGATAATTGGCTTTAATTTTCAGCTTGGTTTGTGCATAAACTTGGTCTGCACGCATCGGGCCATAAAAGTCACAATACACTTCATAAATGCTCGTCAAAACTTTGGCATAACTGGTCAAGGGCAAAAACTCGACAAAACTCGCCGTATTAATTTGTGCATTTGCTGCAATTGCCAGCCCAATTTCTTCTAATTGCTCAATCACATCTTGGATGAAATCAGCTTGATCTTTAGACTTCACCGTCAGCATGACTGACTCGATAAAGCCTAAAAAAGCTTCGCTAATGGTCTCTGCCAAGAGCTCGTCTTCTTGCTCCTGCTCCTGCGGTTTTTCAACCCTTAACAGTTCCTGCTTTTCTAAGGTAGATAACTCATACAAGACTTGCTTCAGCATATCTTTACGATAAAAGCGAAGCTCCTCTGTGGTACAGATATCATTTAAGAAGCGATTCAAGACAAATGACGGTTTCATGCTGTACTGCTGCTCCCAGTGCCGTAGCGCACTGTCGAGTAACGTCCCATGAATAAATTGTTGTAAGCCTTTTTCTAAAGCTTCGCGGCGTTGTGCCAAATTCAACAGTTCGGTGCTCATTGCTTTACTCCTGTTAATGACGCTTGGTCATATCATCCGTTTCAAAAGTCACATCTTTTTGAAACTCGGGATAAGACAATTCAGCATGTTCGGTATAGTCCAAACCCCGTTGTTCATGTTGCTTACTTACCCGTAAGCCACCCAACAATTTGTTCAAGACCTTAAATACAATGAACGCAACGCCAAAACCCCATAAAAAGGCTGCAATCACCCCAAGCCCTTGTATCGCGATGACATCGCCATTAAACATATTATTTTCAAGGAAGATCCCTGCCGCCAATGTTCCCCATGCGCCACAGAAACCATGTACCGTCACCGCATCCACCACATCATCCAGTTTCATTTTTTCCATGAGCATTGGCAGGAAAGTCACCATAATACCTGCACATAAACCGGTGATGACCGCATACAGTGGAGACATCGTTGCACAGCCTGCCGTAATGGCAACTAGACCACCCAGTGAGGCATTGATCGTGCTGCGGATCAAAATGGCTTTAGATCGGATGAGACAGAGCAACATATATGCAACCGCTGCAGCACACGCTGCAAGGTGCGTATTTAAAGCAATACGTCCTACGCTGACATTGGCATTAATGGTCGATCCTGCATTAAAACCAAACCATGCTAACCATAAAATAAAACCACCTAATGCCACTAATGGTAAGTTATGCCCCGGTAAATAATGGCTTTGCCCATTGCGTCCAAATCGTCCCAAACGTGGACCCAATACGATAATGCCCGCTAAAGCCACCCAGCCACCCATCGAATGCACCACGGTCGAACCTGCAAAATCGATAAACCCGAGTGCTTTTAACCAACCGTCTCCGCCAAATAAACTGCCCCATGCCCAACTACCAAAGAGAGGATAAATCAAACCGGATACAACGGCCGCACTCACCACATAAGCGACAAAATGAATCCGCTCTGCCATTGCACCACTGGCAATAGTGGTTGCCGTTGCAGCAAACATCATTTGGAAAAATAGGAGGTTCCAGTGCCAATCATCCAGTTGATCGGGTGCAAAATGACTTAAGCCAAACCAGCCCGTGGTATTAACCCCAAACATCAGACCAAAACCCACCAACCAAAACACCAGACCACCCAAGCAGGCATCCATGTAGTTTTTCATGAGTACGTTCATAGTGTTTTTACTGCGAACTGAACCACTTTCGATCATGGCAAATCCGGCTTGCATAAAGAACACCAAGATACCGCCCAGTACCACCCAAATACTGTCGAGTGAAATACGAATTTCTTGAATATTACTGGCGATTTGCGGGTCAACTGCCCATGCAGTCGATGTCAGGACACTCAGAAACAGTGCCATCAAGTATGTTTTTTTCATGATTATTCCCCCAAGAATAACCATGCTGTGCAAAAAGAATACCAAATTTCAGACAATTAATTATTTTTCAATGCATTGCGTCACAAAATAAGTTCGCGACAATATTTTGAATCACTGAGATTGAATTTAATGAAACAAAACAGCGCATCAATCTGCACCTTTGTTTCAAAACACGCATCAATTTGATTCAAGCACCTGATGCGCTAAATATTTGTGCACTTTTAGTGTGAAGCATCAATTAATCAAAAGCGAAGAAAATAAAAGCAAAGAAAACAAAAAACCACCCGAAGGTGGTTTTAAATCTTCCTCAATCCCGCTTTATCACAGCGGGACTTTGGCAATATGAATTAATGACCGCCACCATTAATGGCTTTTGTCATATCTTCCACAACTTTCTTCGCATCACCGAAGATCATCATCGTTTTATCGTTATAGAACAAGTCATTATCTAGACCTGCGTAGCCTGTAGCCATAGAACGTTTGATCACCATAATGGTACGTGCTTTATGCGCTTCAAGGATTGGCATACCGTAAATTGGAGAACTTGGATCGTCTTTTGCCGCTGGGTTCACAACGTCATTCGCACCAATCACCAGTACTACATCTGTTGCTGGGAAGTCTGAGTTGATCTCGTCCATTTCAAGAATGTCTTCATATGCAACATCAGCTTCAGCTAAAAGTACGTTCATGTGGCCCGGCATACGACCTGCCACAGGGTGAATCGCAAAACGAACTTTTACACCTTGCTCTTTTAGGATTTCACACAATTCTTTCACGGCATTTTGTGCACGACCTTGCGCCATACCATAACCCGGTACGATCACCACGCTGTCCGCATTTGACATTAAGAAACCAGCATCGTCTGCAGAACCTGAACGGTGATTACGCTGTGCTTTTTCACCATTATCCGCCGACGCTACTGCTGTACCACCCATTGCACCACCAAACAAAACGTTGATGATTGAACGGTTCATGGCTTTACACATGATGTAAGACAGAATTGCACCCGATGAACCAACCAGTGAACCTGCAACAATCAGCATGTTGTTTTCAAGCGTGAAACCAATCCCTGCTGCAGCCCAGCCTGAGAATGAGTTCAGTAACGATACCACCACTGGCATATCACCACCGCCTACTGGCGCAATCCATACCCAACCAAATGCAAGTGCAAGAACAGTCATTGCCCAGAATGCGTTCATGTTGCCTGTGGTAAAGAAGTAGATACCACACGCCAACATCGCTAGGAAAATTAAAGCTTGAACAGGTTTTACCCATCCACCTGAAATGGTTTTTGCCCATTTCTTCGCAGCCAATTTACCGTAAGCAAATACCGACGCTGTGAATGTAATCGCACCAACGAAACAGCCTACAAACAATTCAAATAAATGAACTTTGCTCATGTGGGCATGTTCTACACCCGCTGCTGTTAATACCGCTTCATTTTCCGCGAATGCCGCAGTCAATTGGTTGTTATGTAGAATCGCAGCGATCGCAATCAGTACCGCAGCCAACCCGACCAATGAGTGCATCAGTGCCACAGTTTCAGGCATTTGCGTCATCGGAACTGTTTTTGCACGTGCAATACCAACGACCGCACCCAACACCATTGCACCCACAATCATCCAAATCACTGGATGATCTGCGACAAAGAATGTAGTAATTACAGCAATTGCCATTGCGATCATGCCATAACGGTTACCTTGAATCGCAGTTTTTGGACCAGACAAACCACGCAACGTTAAGATAAAAAGAACGGCACCAATCAGGTAGAACCAATCCGCATATTCTTTAATGAATTCCATGGATTAACCCTCTTTTTTCTTTTGCTTAGGTTTGAACATTTCAAGCATACGTGCAGTCACTGCAAAGCCACCAAAAATGTTGATACTTGCAAGGAAAACGGCAATCGCACCTAAAATACTCACTACGTTAATGCTTTGGAACTGTACGCTTGCATCCACAATACCTGGGATACCAACGGTTTGAATCATCGCACCAACGATAATGATCGATGACAAAGCATTGGTTACAGCCATTAATGGTGTGTGTAGCGCAGGTGTTACCCCCCAAACCACGTAGTAACCAACAAAGATTGCCAAGACAAAAATAGTAATCGTTTCAACCATGATGATTCTCCTTAACCACGTTTCAGCAGCACTTGGCCGCCATGAGTGACAAGTAGTGCTTTTTGAATTTCTTCTTCAGGGTTAATTGCGAAGTTCTTTTCGCTATCAAACAGGGTTTCAATGAAATTCAAAACGTTACGTGCATACAGTGCCGACGCTTCAGTCGAAACTGTTGAAGGAATATTTGGAATACCGAGAATTTTCACGCCATTTGCAGTCACAATATTTTCGCCGCAAACAGAACCTTCAACGTTACCGCCAGTTTCAACCGCCATATCTAAAATGATTGAGCCTGGTTTCATTTTGGCAACGGTTTCTGCTTTGATTAAACGTGGTGCATCACGACCCGGCAATAATGCTGTCGTAATCACAATGTCAGCATTCGATACGGCTTTATCAACAATAATCGCTTGATCACGAATGTAGTCTTCACCCGGCATCCAGCCATAACCATTTTTCGCAGCATCGGCTGCTTTTTGTTGCTCTTCTGGTGACATTGGTACGTCTAACCATTTACCACCCAAAGATTCAACTTGGTCACGTGCTGTAGGACGTAAGTCAGTTGCTTCAACTACGGCACCTAAACGTTTCGCTGTTGCAATGGCTTGTAATCCTGCAACACCTACGCCCATGATCACAACACGTGCAGGTTTTACTGTACCTGCTGCTGTCATCAGCATTGGGAACATACGTTGATATTCAGCCGCAGCCAAAAGCACAGATTTATAACCTGAAAGGTTGGCTTGAGATGAAAGTACGTCCATGTTTTGCGCACGAGAAAGGGTTCGTGGCAAAAGTTCCAATGCAAATGCAGACACGTTTTGTGACGCAAATTGGTCAAGTTCGGTGTTGCGGTAAGGGTCAAACATCCCCACAACGGTGGTACCCGCTGTGAGTTTTTGAATTTCGTCACCTTTAGGCGCACGAACTTTCAAAATCATTTGACTACCGGTATAGGCATCATCCGTAATTTTGGCACCAACTTGTTCATAGGCACTATCGATGTAAGCAGCGTTTACCCCTGCTCCACGTTCAATAACGACGCTATGACCAGCGCTGATCAACTTCTTTACTGTTTCAGGCGTCGCAGCGACGCGATTTTCACCGACAACAGTTTCGGCTGGAATTCCGATCTGCATGAGCGTTCCTCAAGCTAATTTTTCTTAAGTAAACATCGCAATCCGCGATGTCTCCCCTCAGGATGTGTTTTTGTACAATTTTTGGATTCTAATTGAACTTTTTTAAAATACTACCCAATATTTATTTAATAAATACCCATATTTTGAACTCATGATTCATGAAAAGAATAGTGCGATATTTCATTTATTCAGTTTTATTTGTCGATTTATTACTCATTTTTATCCTATTTATAACTTTTTAATATTACTTAAGACCAAAAACATAAATAATTTCGCTGGTTTTAGTGCAGATTGTTTCAGTGCGTTGATCATTGTGACATTTTCATTCGACAACTAATGACCTGAACGTGTCGTGAAAAATCGACTTAAGTCAGGTAAAGCCGCTATTTCATTCAGACTGCATCAGCTCGTTGACTCATTTGACAGTTTTGACGTGCTGACCTGCATTGAAAACTGACTTTTTTCTGCCACAGTCTCGTCAAATCGGTCAGCTTGAATATCCGATGGATTTTTGCGCACATTTCGGGTTTATTGAGATCTTGCTCTCCCCACCTGATGCTTCGCCTTAACTTAGAATTGCCTTTTTTAGCTAAAAAAATAATTTTTTGAATATTTAGCATCATGATATCGCTACTGACTTTCTATCCCTAAAAAACACTATTGCACCATTTGTGTGCAATTTTCACCTTAAATGTTTCAGCCTGATATATTTGACCTGCCGAGTCATGTTGAGATTTAAAAAGTTTAAAAACAAATTGGTCATTTCTTCCACTGTTTTTCATGTTTGATCTAGCAATCCCTTATGCATAAAGGAATAAGTACTATTCTTTTTTTGCATTTTTACTCACACGATGCATTTTTTATAATCAAAATGATAGTTCAAACTTATCGGAACAATGCTGTCGAATTCGTTCAGTCGTCATGAGGCACACCTTAACTTATGTCAAGAAACCTTAGTCCGCACTTCATCGGTGCAATTTTTGCGCTGATTGCTGCCTTCTTGTTTAGTACCAAAGCGATTTTTATTAAGCAAGCCTATGCACTTTCTCCTCTTGTCGATGCCACTGTCCTCATGGCTTTACGCATGATGAGTGCATTGCCGTTTTTCTTGGTCATTGCATGGCTGAGTCGATGTTCCTATCAAACGATTCAACGAAAAGATTGGGTGCTCTTGCTCATTTCCGGTTTAATCGGCTATTACTTTTCGAGTTGGCTCGACTTCCGTGGCTTGATGTATATCAGTGCTTCGCTTGAACGAATTATTCTTTTTCTGTACCCCACATTAACTGTACTGGCTTCCGCTGTTTTATTCAAAAAGCCACTAAGTTTTAAAACCATTCTTGCCCTGATTTTAAGTTATGGCGGGACAGTTTTAGTGATGCTACAAGAACAAAATGCCACACCACATGATCAGTACTTTTGGCTCGGATGTAGTTTGGTTTTTGCCAGTGCCGTGCTATTTGCAATTTACTTATTACTCACGCCAGGACTCATGCAAAAGTTTGGTTCTTTACACTTTACCGGTCTAGCTCTAAGCATTGCCTGCATTGGGACGATTATTCATTTTCTATTTGCAACACCACAGCCTATTGCCTTGCTCCAACAACTCCCGAGTCAAGTTTGGCTGTATGGTTTAGCGCTCGGACTATTGGTTACCGTGCTTCCAACCATTTTGATGATGCAAAGTATCGTCCGACTTGGGGCTGCACAATCGGCTATGATTGCCTCTATCGGGCCCATTTTAACGATTTTACTGGCCGTTGCGTTACTGAATGAACATTTAAACCTATGGCAATGGGTCGGTTGCGGTCTGAATATGCTGGGTGTCTTGATGATCAGTCTCAGTAAGAAATCCTAATCGCGCGCTTGGATACTATTCACAGAGAAACACTTTAAGACCTGTTTGATTTTCCTTATAGTGACCACAACAGTATGGGAGCAAATTCCTTGCATACGCTTCCGCCCAAAATCTGGACAATTTATGAAAGCCTCGATCGACATTAGCCATGATAAAACCCTGTTGTGGCTTATGGCTGCTGCATGTGGTTTATGTGCGGGTGCCAATTATTATTGCCAACCTTTAGTCGCTTCTATCCAACAAAGCTTTCAAATTCCACAATCAGAGGTGGCGCTAACCGTCACCTTTGCGCAAATTTCTTATGCTTTGGGTCTACTGTTTATTGTGCCGATTGGCGATATTGTGAATAAAGCCAAATTTATTCCTCTGCTCATGCTTGGAGCGACTGTGGGTTTAGCCCTCTGTGCTTTTTCAACCAATCTATACATGCTTTGGGCAGGAACCATTATCACCGGGCTATTTTCAGTGGCTGCTCAGGTCCTCATCCCTTTGGTCACGGTTGCGATTCGACCTGAAAAAATTGGGGCTGTTGTTGGCTTTTTAATGAGTGGATTATTGGTCGGCATTCTGTTATCGACCAGTCTCTCTGGCTTATTGTCCTATCTGTTTCATTGGAAATCGATTTACATTCTCAGTGCTCTCTTGATGTTGGTGTTAGCCGTCTTACTCAAAAAGCGTCTGCCTGTGGTCAGCATCACACGGATGCCCTACAGCCAAGTTTTCCAATCCATGGGCGCATTACTCAAACATGAGCCACGTTTAATTTTCCGTTCTCTGATTGGGGGCTGTGTCTTTGCCGCGATGAGTATGCTGTTTTCCACCATTGCCATGTTACTGACTGAGCCACCTTTTCAATTAGCCGATGTTTGGGTTGGTGTTGTGACTTTAGTTGGTGTGTTTGGTGCGCTATCGACACAGTGGATTGGGCGTTGGGCAGATTTGGGCTTTAATCGAAAATTAACTTGGCTTGGTTGCAGCATCTTAGCCCTCAGTTGGGGACTGCTATATTTGGGTGGATCATCTCTTGCTTTTTATATTTTGGGCTATGGTTTAATCAACCTCGGTTTGGCAATGGTGCATAGCTGTAATCAAAATATTATTTTCCAACTCAACCCGATTGCACGCTCTCGAATCAATTCAATTTACATGACTTTTTATTTTGTCGGTGGTGCATGTGGCTCAGCTTTGGGCGTATTTGCATGGCATCATGGCGGCTGGACCACCACCTGCATGACAGGGATTATTTTAGTCATTGCTGCTGGATTTTTTATCTTGATCGATCAACTCTATACTGCGCGGCAACTAAAATATCCACAATGAGAAGTATTCATCACCGCAATAAAGCCACATTACTGTGGCTTTAGTTTTTGAAAATTAACTGACCTGCACCACAGGATAAAAGGGTTTGCCTAAATCCAAGGTTTCTGCATTTTCTAAAAGAATCACCATAAACACCGGTAAGAGTGCCAACAGTATTGTGCAGCCATCTTGAAGTTGTTTGCGATTGACCGAACTTTTATAGGTCGCGCCGCCATGAATCATTTGATTGCGTAGCGTATACATGCGATTGAACAGCACCATTAAAATATCAACGGAATCTTTTTCTTTAAGCGCGCGTAGTACTTTCTGTTTTTCATGCGCCAGGCCCTCTTTGCATGCGTCATGGCTAATTTTTTGATTTTGATAATCCCAAAAGCCCTGATAAACATAGGGATTATCCAAAAACAACCGTATTGGCTGGCTAAAACGCTCCCATAAAATATTATAGATTTTATGCTCTGCATCCTGTTGGCAAATCAGATATAAAAACTGCCTTAAGCTTTGCTTGTCCTGCGCAATCTGTAAATCTTGTGCGTATATTGCGTTGAAGGACACCCACAAACTGATAAATTGCAAATCGAGATCATCTTGAAGATCAATCGACTTTTTCAGCCAACTTAAACCTCGATGAATGCGTAAATTAAATTGGTCGGTATGTTCCGACTTTTTACTTTTAAATATTTCTTCAAGTAGCATCATGCCTGCTAAATTCCAATGGATAATTCGTTTATTTTTCTACCATTTGAACTTAGCGCAATTGTTTACCAGCATGCAATCAAAATATCTCTGTATTCAACTATTTGGTCTCATCTTGTGTGAGATAGGTATAACGTTCTAAAAGACCATTTTCATCAAAAATCAATTCATAAGACATTTTCTTTCCATTAAAAACGGATTCGGCAGGTGTTCCGAAAAGCTCCCATAAACCCACAGTCGCCACATCTGCCGCACCATGCCAAAACGCACGCCCCACTTTACTGGCAGTCGAATAACCTTGGGTAAAGGTATAAATTTCATGGCGTTTGCCATTTTTATATTCAGAGGTGATCGGTGCGCCAAATTCAGCAATCACCAAGTTACGAGACAGCCCTTGTTGAATCATTTCGGTATTTTTCTTGTTTGGCTGCTTACTTGCCATGACAACTGAACAGCCTGTTGTGCCTGACAATGTGAAAACTAAAGCTATTCCTAAGCAGGTCTTTTTCATCATGTGGTATTCCCCAAATTCTTCAAATTTCTATTTTTAATTCTTGATTTTTGATTTTCATCTGCTGTTGATCTTAATTGCTTCTTTCATCTTTTTCATTTTTTATACGACTATTCGTCTGATTTTTAGAATGATTAGCGCTTGAAAGAATCACCTTTATGAAGGTTTTAGACTGAATAATGCTTTAAGTGAATTATTGTTCTGTTGGTGACGAATTCGGTGGAACAAACCAGTTTTTCCAAGAGCTACTGTGGCGAGTTTCAATTGCAACGGTAGGGATGAGCTCTTGCTTCAGCATTTTTTCTTGACCAACGGCTTTCGCCAACCGCGCTTTGACCGAGTGTATACACTCACGGTCTTCAAACTCACAGCGGTCAAGGTTGGAGCCACCACAGGGTCCATTGGCTAATCCTTTTGGGCAGGTTTCAGGACAAATATATAAGGTTTCGCCTAAACGACATTGTCCACAACTTTCACAGCCCACAATGCCATGTTTACTAATAAATTCTGTTTTCAGCAAGGCCGCATCGGCTTTCGGTTTTTGCCATAATTTGGCCGAAAAAATATAAGATCCCGCCCCTTTGGCCAGTTTTGAACTAAAAAATAACTCATGCATGACATGCATACTTTTATATTTCAAAACCTGTTCAACTGGAGCCTTATGGTTATTTGCGCCCGTCGGTTGGAAGTTCACCTCAACACTAGAGCGCCAAAGCATTTTCCATTTTGCTAAACATTGTTCAAACGTTAATGTGGCAAATTGCAAAATTGCTTTTTGCAACTTCTCTTGTTCTTCCGCTTTATGACAGGCCGATAAATGAACCCCTGCATAGCCCAATTGCTGACACATTAAAATTTGTAAGGCACAGCGAGCATAGACATTTTGTTCAGCTTGTATGGCATCAGTTTGCTGTTCTTGTTGCAAAAAATTTAATACATCTGCTGAAAGCACGATGCCTGCGACTTTTTGCTTGGCCATATAGCGGGCACGGGCAAATGTCAGCGGCATGACACAAACCAATACAGGCACACGTGGATAATATTGCTGCATATAGCGTTGGTAACTGCTCAACACATCCATGTCAAAGCCCAACTGTGTAATCACATAGTCTGCGCCAGCTTGAATTTTTTTATCCAGTTTAAAAAACTGCGCATCCTTTTCTGCTTCTGCATATTTAAAAGGATTAAATGCTACCCCTAAATAAAACCCGCCATAGTCTTTGGCTGCCATGACTTGATTGACCGACTCTAAATAACGGCTCCGTAGAGTCGGATCATTTGCCCCATCCTGATGCTGCTTGAGTTTATCACCACTGAGCAAAAGTAAATTCTCTACCCCGTGCTGCTGAGCATCTTTCAGAAAAGTTTGAAAATCTGAGATATCTCGACCTTTACCCGAATAATGCAGAATTTTTTCAATGCTTTGAGGGTAGTCTTGCATTGCTTCTAAAGGAGCAATATCCGTGTCACTTTGTACTCGGTCAGCCAATGTCATGCACACAGGAAAGCCTGCAAATGTCGTTGGGACCAAATGCGTTTTTTGCGTCGTTAGATATTCAAACGAGATACAAAACTGGCGTTGCAATAGATATTGGGAAAATAAAGACATAAAGGCAGGCAGTTAAATCTGCTGAGAAACCATACAATAAACTTTATAAAATTATAGATTAATCACATAAAAATTTAAATTACTTAAGCCACACTTCCGACTTTTTCTAGCCTGACCTTGAATATGTCACGCTAGCAAGACCATGCCCCAAACCACAATTTATGCTAATATTGCGCGCGTCTTGAAATGCGGTTTTTTTCATCGTATTTCAGACAGCTTTTGGTATTTCTTCACCATTTTCCATTTCGTTCTTCCATCTTGTTCTTTTAAGGCGTGTTTTTTTAATGACTGATCTCCAACCCATTGAAAATAAACTTCAACCACGAATTAGTGTTGCGCCGATGATGGATTGGACGACTCGTGACTATCGTTTCTTTGCACGCTTGTTTAACCCTAATGTGATTCTCTACACCGAGATGGTCACCACAGGTGCGATATTATTTGGCGGTGCGAATCGTCATTTGGACTATAACAACGAAGAACACCCGATTGTGTTACAGCTTGGTGGTTCAAATCCCAAAGATTTAGCGACCTGTACCAAGATGGCACAGGACTGGGGCTATGATGAAGTAAACCTCAATGTCGGCTGTCCGAGTGACCGCGTTCAGAACAATAAAATTGGTGCATGCTTGATGGCAGAGCCTGATTTGGTGGCTGAATGTATTGCTGAAATGCGAAATGCTGTTGATATTCCAGTGACCGTGAAACACCGCATCGGGATTGATGACATGCAGTCTTATGAAGAAATGCTACATTTTGTCGATACCGTGGCAAAGACTGGCTGTGACAATTTTATCGTGCATGCGCGTATTGCCCTGCTGCAAGGGTTGTCGCCAAAAGAAAACCGTGATGTGCCACCTTTACGTTATGAAGATGTTTATCGTCTGAAACAAGAACGTCCAAATTTATTGATCGAAATTAATGGCGGGGTGAAAACCTTTGCTGAAACGCAGCAACATTTACAACATGTTGATGGCGTGATGATTGGCCGTGAGGCTTATCACAACCCGTATTTATTGGCTGAGATCGGTCAGCTTTGGGATCTCGAATTACCCAACCGTTTCGATATTATCGATCAGATGCTACCGTATATTGCTAAACGCATGGAAGAAGGTGCGCCGCTTTCTATCATTACCCGTCATATTTTAGGTTTATTCCAAAATCTACCAGGTGCTCGAAAATGGCGTCAGGCTTTAAGTGGTGGCAATGCCAAAACCTTTGCAGATGTGGAAAATGCCATCCAAAATATTAAAGATGCAATGCAACGTACAGAAGACTATTTACGTGATCATCCTAAAGTCGTTTTAGAAGATTAATCCTATAAAAGTAAAAGCCCGCTATTTTGCGGGCTTTTTTATTTTCACGCCTCACAAAATACGTGTTTGGCAACATCGTCACAACTCAGCTAAATCATCTAAACAGTCACATCATTGCTCAATGACTATTGACCGTAATGTTCCCTTTGGGAAAAGGTTCATCATCATAGCCAGTCCATTGATAATCGGATGGATCTTCTTCCTCACGCAAACCCACATAGCTCTCAGGCGCCGATGTAACAGGCTCAACCTCCTCGGTTGGCTGTTCCAATTCCTCAACCAAATGATTCAACTCTTGATCTAACTGCGCCTGATATTTTGCGATTTCAGCTTCGTCAATGAAGGCAAATTGTTCTTCATCTATTTTCCATGCATAACCTTGCAAATCTTTGTAAATCTCGACCAAAACAGTATAAGGCTGACCATCGTATTGCAACGTCGCCTGAGCCTTAAAACTTAATCCCTTACGTTCTAATACTTTTATATTTTGGATCCGTAAATGGTACTGCCGATAATCTGGATTCTGATCAAACTCGTGCTGCATCTGCTGCTCAATCTGCCGAGATAATTCATCTGTCGAGACAAAATAACTACAACCAGCCAAACTTAACAGTAAAAAAATGGTGAGCCATCGAAACATATTGCATCCCCCATGATGCATTTATTCTTGATGAAAAAGTCAGACCGATCACAGATTCCGATCCAAACATTCCTCATTGTTTGCTTCATAATAGCCAATAAAACACACAGTACAAGCCAAATTATCAAGATTTCTCAATTTTATATTTAATTTTGATATCAATCACTTAAATTGCATTTTTGCTGTTTTAAAACACTGACAGCCTTGGTCTATTGCTGACATATTTTTGTTGAAAATGACCATTTTGGTAGTGGTTTCCTAACCTTCAAATTTTCAACATGAAACTGAACACCTCGTGATTTATTCAATATAGAGCCTTAAAACAAGACATCATAAAAGCGCCATAAAAAATCCCCGAACATTGCGGGGATTTTGAGGAATCAACTGAAATTATTCATCATCCGTTTCAGGCTCATGATGTAGCGCATCATGTATAGCTTCCACCAATTGCTGTGCAATTTCTTGTTTTGACGCTTTCTCTAAATCACGCTTTTCCATTTGATATTGATCTGCGAAGAACACGGTCATGGCGTTTTCATCAGAAGCAAAACCAATATCTTTACGTGAGACATCATTGCAAGCGATCATATCGAGTTTTTTCGCCACAAGTTTGCCTGCGGCATACTCCTCGACATTGCGTGTCTCGGCAGCAAATCCAACCATAAATGGACGTTTTGACTGCTGCGCAATTGTTGCAACGATATCTGGGTTTTTAATTAATGCTACATTGAGTTCATCACCAGCTTTTTTGATTTTATGCTCTGCAACTTCTGCCACGCGATAATCGGCAACAGCTGCTGTTGCGATAAAAATATCACAGCCTTCATCTAACATTTGCAGACTGGTCTCTAACATTTTAATTGCAGACTGCACATTAATCCGTCGTACACCATTTGGTGTATCTAAACTTACGGGTCCTGCGATCAGCGTTACTTTAGCCCCAGCCGCATAACAAGCCGCTGCCAGTGCGAACCCCATTTTACCTGTGCTGTGGTTGGAAATATAACGTACAGGATCTATCGACTCACGTGTAGGACCAGCTGTGATCGCCACATGTTTGCCTGCAAGCATGCCAAATTTTTCAGCAATGGCTCGCTGTGCTTGATGAAAATAGGCCGTCACTTGATCCGCCAAATCTTCTGGCTCAGGCATACGTCCTAAGCCCACATCTCCACATGCTTGAGAACCGGCATCGGGCATGATCACATGTACGCCATCTTCAACCAGTGTATTTAAATTACGCTGTGTCGCTTTGGCTGCCCACATTTGCTGATTCATCGCAGGGGCAACCCAGACGGGTGCTTTTGTAGCAAGATAAAGTGTCGAAAGAAGATCATCTGCTAAACCCGCCGCAAATTTTGCCAGCGTGTCGCAACTTGCAGGAGCAACCAACACCAAATCAGCCCAACGTGCCAATTCAATATGCCCCATGCCCGCTTCTGCTTCAGGATTGAGTAATTCGGTATGTACAGGGTTGCCTGAAAGCGCCTGAAACGTTAGCGGGGTCACAAAGGCTTGCGCACCTTGAGTCATCACCACGCGCACATCAAATCCGGCATCTTTTAACCGACGGACAAGAATGGCACTTTTATAGGCTGCGATACCACCAGTGACACCTAAAAGAATATTTTTTGTGGGCATTACACTTAAATCAAAGCTCACGAACAGGCTACCTATCTGTTGCAGTGGCGCTCACAATAGCATTAAATATGCACTGACCCAACAATCTGCTGTGAAAAAGCCGATTGACTGATAATAAAAAAGTCTAAGAATAATGAATAATTCAATTAAAAATTGGCCTGAACAAGAGCGCCCACGTGAGCGCCTGATTCAAAAAGGCGCACAAAGTTTATCCGATGCTGAGCTACTGGCTATTTTCCTACGCTCTGGTTCCCAGCAGCGCTCTGCTGTCGAACTTGCACGAGTCCTGATTCAACATTTTGGTCAGTTGCAAGCGCTAATGGATGCGTCACTTGAGGATTTACGCCAGTTTCATGGCATTGGAAACAGTAAATATGCTCAGCTCATGGCGGTAAAAGAACTCGGAAAACGCTATGTGAGTCAGCATTTTCAAAATGAAGCCTTGCACTTGCAACACTCTGAACAATTACAAAATTTTCTTCGCTTTGAATTTTTATCGGAACGTCAAGAAGTCTTTGGCGTGCTTTGTCTAGATGCGCATTTAAGAAAAATAAACTTTAAAAAACTTTTTTATGGCAGCCTCAATACCTGTGAAATTTCCATCAATCAACTGCTGCGTTATGCCATTTCTGAACACGCCAGCAGTATCGTCATTGCACATAATCATCCTTTCGGTCGTGCAGAACCCTCTGCTGCCGATCTGGAATTGACTCGACTCATTCAGCAGGCTTGTCAGCTGGTAGAAATTCGACTGATTGATCATTGCATTATCTCCACAGAAGGGAGTTTTTCCTTTGCTGAACATGGCTTGCTCCAAGCACACTTATCTGCATGAAACAGTTATTGACAAGTGCTTGAGCAAACCCGAAGATCATCATAATTTTTTAAAACTAGAAATTATCATTCGAACATGATCGTCCGTGACCAACCGAGTATTTTTAAACTGCTATTTTCTTGGCGAGGAACGATTTTACCTAAGGTTTTACCACCGCTCGGGATCGTTATGTTGCTGTCTGCCATTGTGGGCGGCTTATCCTATGTCGATATCTTCCATTTTACCGAATTTCCTTTGGTCGGCTTTACCCTAATTGGTGTCGTGCTGTCGATTTTTTTAGGCTTTAAAAATTCAGCTTGCTATGACCGTTGGTGGGAAGCTCGGCGTTTATGGGGCATTTTGATTGCCAATGCACGCCATTTTGACCGTGACTGCCGTTTACTCAGTCAAGGCCGTCGTGAACGTGTGATCCAACATGTGATTGTGTTTGCCAATGTTTTGCGTGACCGACTCCGCCATCAAACCGCCAACCCCACTGAACTAGTTGAAACCAGCGGCATGAGCGCGAATGCCATCACTCAGTTATACCAACAAGCCAATGCACCGCAGTACACGTTGAGTTTGATTCAATGGGAGCTAATGCAGGCGCTTAAAGATGGTGAAATTTCAGATATTATTTATACCCAGATGAATCAGCATGTGATGGAACTCAGCACCGTACAAACAGGCTGTGACCGGATTGCCACCACGCCATTACCGTTTGCTTATTCGGTCTTGCTAAATCGAACCGTTTATTTTTTCTGTTTTGTCTTACCCTTTAGCTTGGGCTCTACCTTAGGTCTCGCAACCCCCCTTTTGGTCGGAATTTTAGCCTATACCTTTTTAGGCTTAGATGCGCTGAGTTCAGAGATTGAAGAGCCCTTCGGTACACAAAGCAATGACCTTCCATTGGACTCGATGGTGCGTACTATTGAAATTGAACTTCTTGGAACTTTAGGAAAACCCACCCCACCACCGATTCAAGCTAAAGATCATAATTTATTATAATTGGTATGCGTTTCGCCTGAATGCACGGATCGCATTCAGATCCATGATCCATACAACACCCATAATAAGGAAAAATCATGAAAATAAAAAAACGGATTTTCACTTATAAGCCACAACCGATTCTGCATCCTTGCAAAGCGCTTGCTGTGATTTTCATGTTCGTTGTGTTGCTGTTTAGCATCGCATTACTCCTAGCATGGCAAGGCATATTATTCACATCATGGCAAAGCAATTGGCAATTCTTATTCCTGATGAGTGCTCTATTTGTCATCAGTATATTTCGTGACAAATCGCAAAGAATCAAATTTCCATTTTGGATTCAACAGCATTTGATTGATCCCAAATTGGCTTTGGATTTAAAAGAACACGCCTTACGCAGTTCAGATGCTGTGATTGTGGATTATCGAGAGGTCCGTGAACATTGGTGGCAAGGCAAACAGCAACAATTGCTCTTAAAGCTCAATGAACTTGAAGAGGCGAAATGGTTTAGCGTCGATCTCCATCAAGTCTTTGCGAGTACTTTGTTTTTAAACATTCATGTGCAATTGAATTCTGCCCTCATTGGGCAACAGATTTGGGTGCATTATTTGGCACGTACGCGCACCATCGTGCAGTTATATGCGCATGATCAGCTTGATGATTTTCATCAAATGAAAAACTACTTTGCCATGCCCTATACGGGGAATATCTATTTTGAGCAGATTCCAACACGGCTTACGTTGGATTTACCTTATTTATCGGAAATTCATGCCGTTCGTGAAGAAGATCAACCCGGTTATCTCCTCAAACTGAAAACCAGTTATGGGCAGAGCTATCGTATCAGTTCACAGGCACGGCATTTTGATAAACTCGAATTGGCACTCTCAAGCGCCATTGATTTTATTCCTTATCGCAATTTTAAACATCAACCTACCATGCAATCTGCCTTGCTGACCAAGAGGCATCCTCAACGCGTGACAAGTCTACTGTTGTGCATAATCGCCATCAGTGTTTTTATCATCGCGTTTTTGTTCAAGGCATGGTTCTGGGCATGCGTTGCCGTGGGCTGCCTCTATCTGCTTTACCGTAACATTCAGCATTATCGAACTTCACCGTTTATCGAAGATCCTGATGTCAATGTGACTTAAAACTGTCCCAGATTCCAACTTGCCCTTCTTTCACTCGAGGGATGTTGCCGAGTTTGATCCATGGCATATTGTCACCATGAAAATCACTCCCAACAGAAACTTTTAAGTTAAAGGCAGCAATCATACGATCCACCATTTGACGAGTCGATAATGGCTCAATTGCCGGTGGTAATTCCACTGCATCACCGCCCGCTTCAGCAAAGATTTCAATCAAATAACGAATATTGGTCGCAGATAAATCATAACGCGTTGGATGCGCTAACACTGCAAAGCCACCACTGGCATGAATCACCTCAATGGTCTCAACAAGACTCGGACCTTCAAATTTTACAAAAGCTTTTTTGCCTTCTTTAATATATTTATCAAAAGCTTGTTGTGGACGTGAAACTACCCCCTTTTCCACCAAAGTTTTGGCAATATGGGTACGTGTTACCCGATCTGGAATATGGTCGACTTTGGCAACCACATCGCTATAAATATCTTGACCAATTAACGGTATCAGTAAGTCACAAATCTGCCGAGCACGTTCCGCTCGAATACGCTTTTGATCCATTAATAAGGCTTGTAAGGGCGCAGGATTTTGCATATTTAAAGCGACGATATGCACACCATAACTTTTTTTGGTCGCAGGTCTCGACCACTGGCTAGAAATCTCCACACCAGAGATTAATTGCAGCTTTAATTCATGCGCAACCTGCTCTGCAGCCAACAAACCGTCCATCGTATCGTGATCAGTCAAAGCCAGCGTATGAATTCCAATAGCACTTGCGGCCTGCACCAGAGCCTCTGGTGACAAAGTACCATCAGAAATATTACTGTGTGTATGTAAATCTACGCCTTGCATCTCTATACTATGTCATTTATTTGATCAGATTTAGATACTCTAACATGAAAGCACTTTTAGACTTTGTGCCACTCATTATTTTCTTTTATTTATATAAAACTGTAGATCCAAAAGATACGCAGCACCCATTATTACAATTGATTGGTTCTGCTGGGGGTGTCGATAACAATAACATTCTTGTGGCAACATCAGGTCTCATCATTTCCATGCTTGTGGTTTATGGTGCATTGTTTGTGATGCAAAAATTCCGTCTAGATAAACAGCAATGGATTGTGTTGTTCATGACCGTGATTTTTGGTGGTATTACCCTGATGCTAAGCGATGATTTTTATATTCGCTTAAAAGCCGTTTTACTGAACTTAGTGTTCGCAGGGGCGTTTTTACTTTCTCCACTGTTTAGTAAAGATAAGAAACCGCTCATCGAACGTTTATTTGGTCCAGTCTTAAATTTAACCGCTGTCGGTTGGAAACGATTGAACTATGCATGGGCTGCAATGTTCGTGGTGATGTCATGTTTACACACCTTTTTCGCTTATTTGTTTGCAGACGGAAAATATTGGGGTGAATTCACTGCTTTTGGTGACATGATCGTGATGTTTTCCTTTATCATTATTCAGTTTATTGTATTACGTAAATACTTTAAGACCTCAGAATAATCCATTCGGTCAAAAATCAGGAAAAGTCATGCCATTATTCGTCGTAAGCTGTACAGATAATGAAGGTACAGTAGAAAAGCGCCTTGCAGTTCGCCCTCAACATCTTGAACGTCTACAAAAACTTGATGATGAAGGTCGTCTGATTGTTGCAGGTGCGATGCCTAAAGATCCGGCAAACCCGCAAGCTGGTTTTTATGGCAGTACGATCATTGTCGATTTTGATAGTCGTGAAGCCCTAGACCAATGGTTGGCAGATGAACCTTTCCTCAAAGAAGGGGTTTATGGCCAAATTGATGTCAAACCATTTAACAAAGCATTTCCTAAAGGATAAGGTTCATGCGCGTCGTTGTTTCTAGTTTACTGGGCTTATCTTTAATTTGTTCAACTGCATGGGCTGAAGAACCGGCTCCTGCACCTGCTGTAGCCCCTGCTGCTCAAGCAACGACTGCAACACCTCCTCCCAATCCTGTGCCGCATACCATTCCTGCCAATAAACCGGGCATCATTAAAGTGGCGGCAACCGTCAATCCCAATGGTCAACCTCAAGATGCAAATCCATTGACCATTGAGCAATTGGCAAAAAATAAAGCGCTGCAAGATGCCAAAGTCAAAGCGATGGTCAAAGACCAATCAGTACGCTTACAACAGTTAGAAAAAGCTAACCTTGAAGCCTTGGCGCAAAACCAAGAATTACAACTTAAAAATGATAGCTTGGGCGTACAAGTACAAGTGCTGCAAAGTGAACGTAGCGCGCAGATGTTTTTATACGGCGGGACCACACTTGGTGTTGGCGTGATTTTAGGTTTCTTGTTGGCCAGTTACGTCTATACCAAACGTCGTCGTCAATGGTAATTCATTTTTCTACTTCAATTTAAAGGTTGCTTGAGTTTTGTCAGGTGCAATTCAGACTGCCGATCTCGATTGGCAAATGATCGATGGCATTGATATTCCAGTGTCTAAACAGTTTGGTGATGTGTATTTTTCGAAGGATAACGGCCTACTCGAAACACGTCATGTGTTTTTAAAAGGGAATGACCTCGACACTCGCCTTGCGGCACTGACTGATTTTGAATATTTCAGTGTGGGCGAAACAGGTTTTGGTACAGGCTTAAATATTTTAGCCTTGTGGCAATTATGGCAACAGGTTCGTCCAGATAATCACAGTCATCTGCATGCTATTTCTGTAGAAAAATTCCCTTTATCTAAAGCAGACCTCATTCGTGCATTAAATGCATGGCCTGAATTACAACCTTTGGCACAGCAACTGATTGCGCAATATCCTGAACCTATTGCGGGATGTCATCGACTCAATTTTCCAGAAGAACGTTTTTCAATTGATCTTTGGTTAGGCGATGCACATGACGTTTTTCCGGTCATGGCAAAAACTGCTACGGTCAATGCATGGTTCTTGGACGGTTTTGCACCCGCCTGTAATCCTGACATGTGGGAAGAAAACGTACTCAAAAATATCGTGCGTCTATCGGACATTGGGACGACCTTCGCCTCATTTAGTGTGGCAGGTGTACTGAAACGCGGCCTACGTGAGCATGGTATTACCATTACACGACCACGTGGCTTTGCGCATAAGCGTGAAATGCTCAAAGCTTTTTGGCTCGCACCTGAAAAGTTAGATGATCAATCCGTAGTTGCTGACATACCCACCTTAGACGAAAAAAAAAATCCTGAAATCCCTGTAGGTCATAAGCCCCGTCAAATCGCGATTATTGGCGCTGGCATCGCCGGTTTAAGCTGTGCTTGGGCATTTGCTCAACGTGGGCATCAAGTGCGTATTTACGAGAAATCAGCACCACTCAGCGGTGGATCGGGTAATCCTCTTGCCCTACTCAACCCTAAACTCTGTCCAATTGAACAAAGTGCTGAACATTTGATGACCTTGAGCTGGTTATATGCACTCAAGCATTATCAAAACTTCAAGGCATTTCGTCCCTTACAGATTCACCAATCTATTTTAAAAAATAAAGCAGAGCACCTTGATTTAGCTCAAGCTTATCCTTCAGAGGTATTAGCGGCTGAAGAAGGCACGCTAAATCAATTAGCCTCAACATATCCAACCTTGCTCCTCAAACAAGCAGGCGCAGTCAGTCCACATCAGCTTCGTGACCAAATCTTGGCACATCCACACATTGAATTGTTACAAGCAGATATTCAACGCATTGAGCAGCAAAAAAATGGCGTTGCGCTATTTACACAGGATCAGCTGCTTCCATCTGCCGAGCATGTCATTCTCTGTGCGGCACGTGACAGTATGCGGCTACAAACAGATTATCCAGAGCTGCGTGCCATTCGTGGACAAGTCAGTTGGTTGAACAACCCCGCTCAACAAATGGATATGCATACAGCCTATAGTTATGGGGGCTATTGTATGCAACTGGATGCCGAACAGATGATTATGGGCGCGTCATTTTATCCCGGCCGTGATGACACCGACATTCTCACAGAAGATCATGTGCATAACTATGAACTTATCCACAGTGTGTTCCCTGATTTTGCAAAAACCTTAGCACCGATTGAGCAATGGCAAGGACGTGCCGCAATTCGCGCACAGACAAAAGACTTTTTCCCGGTAATTGGTGCAGTCCATGAAGATCAGCAAATTTTTAGCTGTAGTGGACTCGGTTCTAAAGGTTTCCTGTATGCCCCGCTCTGTAGTGAAATCATTGCCGCGCTGGTCTTAAAAGAAGCCTGCCCTATTCCAACACAGCTACTCGATAAAATTCATGCAGCACGTTTTATACGACGCGCCAAAGCCAAACAAAAAACTAAGAAGCCTTATTTTCAGGGTCAGATGCCGTCAACTCGCCCTAAAGAAAAATAACCTGCAATAAAAAAGCGCCTTTCGGCGCTTTTTTTGATTCGATCTCATTTCCCTTGTTCCAAAGGAAGACCGGCATCACGAGCAGCACGCGTGCCGCCCATTAATATTACATATTCACGTGAGCTGTCAAAACCCTCTAGTAACTCTGCTGCACGTGGAGCTTTACTTCCACCACCACATAAAATGTAAATGGGTTGATCCGTTGACACCTGAGTCAGTGCATCTGATGACAATGCGTTGATCGGTCGGTTAACCGCACCTTTCACATGTGCTTCAGCATAAGCACTTGCATCGCGAACATCCCAGATAATCGAGTCTTCTGGGAACTCAAATGTTGTAATTTCTTGTTTACGGATCATTGCGCACTCCTTTTGATGTAAACAACACTTGGCAAATGAAGAAAACATCCCTAGCATCTCAGATATTCTTTCCCTTTGTAAAGGTCTAATCTATGCCTTCTTTTGATATTGTTTCCGAATTAGAAGTTTTTGAAGTAAATCATGCAGTTCAAAACACGCAAAAAGAAATTGCGACGCGTTTTGACTTCCGTGGTCAAGACGTTTCAATTGAGTTAAATGAGAAAAATAAGGAAATCAAAATCTCAACAGAAAGCGATTTCCAATGTGAGCAAGTGTATACCATGCTCGAAAATCATTTCTTCAAACGTAAAGTAGACATTCAAGCATTGGATCCACAAAAAATGACAGCTTCTGGTAAAAACGTTATTCAAGTGATCAAACTAAAAGACGGTCTTGACTCTGATACTGCAAAAAAAATCAATAAAGCCATTAAAGAAAGCGGCATTAAAGTGCAATCTTCTATTCAAGGCGACAAAATTCGTGTGACTGACAAGAAGCGTGACACTTTGCAACAAGTGATGGCGTTCTTAAAAGAGCAACAATTTGGTGTGCCGCTTCAATTCAACAACTTTAAAGATTAAGGCAGTACAACTGCCATTGAGGTCAATATGGCACGTCCAAATCGTCTAAATAAACTGGTCAAAGCAAGCTCTAAATTACCCAAAGGTATTCAAAGTCGTTTGCTCAGTCGAGCTTTTGGTCGTGTCGTGCCCATGGTTGGAACAGCTAAGATCCAATATCAACATGTCAGCCCTGAGCGTGTTGAGGTGAGCATCGCCAATCATAAGGCGATGCAAAACCATATCGGGCAAGTACATGCCTGTGCCATGGCACTGATCGCAGAAACAGCCACAGGTTTTGTCACAGCAATGAACGTCCCTGATAGCGCCATTGTCCTGATTAAAAGCTTCAAAGTTGATTTTAAACGTCCAACCCAAGGTGGGATGAAAGCCATCGCAACGCTTACACCCGAACAGCAACAACAAATGCAAAGCACAGAAAAAGGTGAAACCTTAGTACAGGTCTTCGTCACCGACGAAACTGGTGAAGCACCGATTCAATGCGAAATGCTTTGGGCTTGGGTGGCAAAATCCGCTCTGAAAAATAAATAAATGTAAATAAAACTTACTTTTAGGTAAGTGTAAGTTTTACCAAATTTCAGCAAAATCAAGACTGTTTTTTACTATTTATACGCCCTAATTCCGCTCAATATGCTTGCACGACACAAATATATTGAGCACTTTATGAAAAAAATCATTCCCCTTTCATTCATCGGCATGGCGGTTTTTTTAACTGCATGTCAAAGTAATATTCCTGCTACGCCAACGACTCCAAATCAAGCGGCTGATAGCAATATTCAAACCAGCCAAGCGGCGGAAAATAAGAAAATCGTGATTGATTTTTATGAAGGTGTCTTTCTTAAACATCAGGTTAAGACATATGCTGACCGATATATTGGCAATCAATATATTCAACATAATCCGCATGTACCTGATGGCAAAGCGCCTTTTGTCGATTATTTCACCCAGTATTTTAAACAAAATCCTGAAGCAAAAAACCAGATCAAACGTGCTGCTGCCGAAGGTGATTTGGTCTATTTACATGTGCACTCTATGCAAAATAATCAAGACCGAGGAGAAGCCATTATTGATATCTTCCGTGTTGAAAATGGCAAGATCGTCGAACATTGGGATGTGCAACAGAGCATTCCTGAAACCAGTGCCAATTCAAATACAATGTTCTAATTTCTCAGTCACTATTCATAAAAAAGCCACTCGATTGAGCGGCTTTTTTTTTTGCGTCTAACTTTAATTAAGCTTGATCTGCAGCAAATTTAGCTTTTGCATCCGCAGGAATTTGACGCTTAGCACCTTTCACATCGACAGCGACAAATGTAAATACACCTTCGGTTACGCGAATTGGATCACGTGAACTGTCGTGACTATCCCAAACTTCAATCTGCATTTGGATAGAGGTATTACCCACTTTTAAAATTTTGGTATATACACTGATGACATCCCCGACTTTCACTGGAACAAGGAAGGTCATTTGGTTAATTGAAATCGTTGCACAGCGTCCTTGACTGAAACGCTCTGCGTGAATTGCACCGGCCAAGTCCATTTGTGACACGATCCAACCACCGAAAACATCACCACTCCAGTTGGTGTCTGCAGGCATCGCGATGGTTTGTAGGGAAAGCGTTCCTTCAGGTTTTACATGAGTTTCTGACACTTTAGCTCCTGGCGCTGACATTTATTGAGGTAGATTTAACTGCTGGTTGAGCCATTGTTGTAACTCACCAGCACGCATTGCACCACTTATTCTAGCAATTTCGTTGGTTTTATTCATCAAAACCAGTGTAGGAATACTACGAACATTAAATGCACCGCTCAATCGAGGGTTTGCTTCGGTATCAATTTTGGCAAAAACCACCTTCGGATTTGATTTTGCAACTTGTGCAAAGTGTGGCGCCATCATCTTACATGGTCCACACCACTCAGCCCATAAATCGATCAGCACAGGTAAATCACTATTGCTAATAAAGTTGGCAAAGTTCTTTTCATTCAACTCGATGGGCGCCAGTGGAATCAATGCTTGATGACATTGACCACATGCAGGTCCAACTTCGAGTTTTTCTTCAGGTACACGGTTTTTTGCACCACATTCAGGACACACAACGATCATTTAGCTGACTCCAACATGTTGATGTAAAAATTCTAATTGGGTTGCCATGGCTTTTTCAAACCATTGCCCGTGATAAATATCAAAATGTTGCATTTCCCACTCATAATACTGCACATACGGTGCAATATTGGTCGCAGTTTCTCGGCTTGATTCAATGGGAATCAAACTATCTTCTTTGGCTGCAATAAAAAGTACTGGTATGCTAATTTTACGGACATCCAAAATTGGACGATAACGAATTAATTTAAAAAAGGCCCGAGCCGGAATTTCGCCACTCCAATAAAAATCAGGATTTACAATCGATAAGTAGCCCGCATAACTATCTTCAGACTGTAAAAAGCACAATCGATGTGGATCGACTACAGGCAAAGTCGTTGGACTCATCCCAACTTTAGACCCCATATAGTCCTGACTCGATAATTTTAACGCTTTGGGTAATTGCTGTAGGGGATACAATTTTGCACTTTCAGCGCCGTCGACAAATGGTATTTGTACCATTACTGCTTTAATATTTTTAAGCTCTGCCGCCAAACTAAGTACATAGCCACCACTCAGCGATGTTCCCCATAATACAATGCGTCTCGAATCAATCGATTTACGCTGCTGTAAATGATCGATCATGGTCCGCCAATCTTCAAGTTGAGCTTTAAGGTTTACTAACTCTCGCGGACGCCCCGTACTGCCACCCCAATAGCGATAATCAAACAATACGACAGCATAACCCGCTTGTACAAAGCGCTTTGCATATTGCACTAATTTAAATTGGCGTAATGCCGCTAAACCATGTGCCATGAGAATGACTGCAGGTTTTTCAACAGATTTTGGACGATAAAAGTCAGCAGCTATAACATCTTGTCCGCTTTTGACATACAGTGGTTCGACTGTATAGGCGTGCATACGCGCTCCATTGCGTTATTTTATGGTTGTAATCGCTTATAAAAATTTAAGAACATTCTGCTCAAGTTTGTGCTTAATGCTATCATAAAGCATAAATCTATGAATTAAATTATGGAGTGACTCAATGAGCGAAAATGTTGGTTTTGCAGGTCAAATCGGCCCAGAACATGTAGTGCAAGTGGTTGAAAAAGGCTTTAAATCGATTATCAATAACCGCCCTGACATGGAAGGTGGTCCGGAGCAACCAACCAGTGCTCAAATTGAAGAAGCAGCACGTAGCGCTGGTTTAGACTATGTTCATCAACCGGTTGTTGCGGGTCAAATTTCTGAGCTAGATGTCCGTAACTTTGCTAATCATTTTAATGAATTGCCAAAGCCAGTTCTAATGTTCTGCCGTACAGGTAACCGTTCAAATAACCTATATCAACTAGCAAAACAGATGGATCTTTTGGATGACTAAGGCTTTCATTCAAAAAGCTTTATTGATCGCAACATGCATCTTTTCGGCACCCACATTTGCTGATAATAGCAGTCAGCCCTTAAATGCAAATTTAAGTGTCTCTGGGCAAATGACCACAGATAAATTTTCAAGTTTACTCAAACAACTTAAATTTAAATCTGTAATTGTGAATCGACCAGATAATGAGGCGGGCAATGAAGTGACTGTTTTACAGTTACGAGGCATTGCGGAAAAGTCTCATGTGAGTGTTGTGTATCAACCTGTGCAAAGCGGTAAAATTTCTCAAACAGACGTGAAGGAATTTGCCAAATACTATAATGAGCTTCCTAAACCCATTTTGATGATTTGTCGTAGCGGTTCTCGTTCGACATCTCTTTTCAATCAAGCTAAAGCTCAAGGTTTGCTCAATGAATAAATTCGTGTTTACCGTTTTATTTACAACGTTGTTGCTAACAGGGTGTAATTCTATGAATGTACGTCCAACCGTTGGTGTAAGTGTCGGGACTGCACTATAAAATGACGAATATAAAGATGGCGCTATTTGCGCCATTTTTTATGTGTGGTATCTTTACGCAATATAACTTTTTCTATACATAAATAACTATTTTGGGGTACTTCATGAAATTCGTTCAAGGGACACTTGTACTTACTTTAGCCACTATACTTACAGCTTGTGGTGGTGGTGGTAGTGATGGATATTTTAATAACGAAGGAACAGATTCTTCTAATCAAAACAATAATAATAACAATGGTGGTACAACAACCCCAACTGAAATTGCAAAAGCACAGTTAGATATTCTAAAACGTGAAGGGCAATATTTATTCGGTAATTATGATCCTAACGATGCATCAACAGCAAAAGGCTATATTGATCATTCAATGGATACATTTGCGCAAGGCCCATTACAATTAAGTTTAGATATTAGAAAAATAAACTTAAACTCATATAAAAATACTTATCACTACAGAGATAAATGTTTCTATTTAAGTAAAACTGACTATAGAGCATGTTATGTTTTTATTGGCGAAGATATTAAAAATGTCTTACCGGGTTATGACAACTGGGATTTCGATATTACAGCTAATGATCTAAAAAACATCAAATTACAACATGATGAAGTGACACCAAACTTAGAAGAATATGAATCCAATACTCGCATTTACGTATTTGAAAATGAAAATGGAGATAAAAATTTCCATGATGTAACAATTACTGGTGCATTTGCTTATCCATTTCAACAGTCTTGGGGAATACAACAAACTCAACAAAAAAGGTTTGTTTTAATAAATGGCAATACAAGCGACTATAAAATTACAACAACAGCAATAGTTACGGATCCAGAAACTGGTGATGATATTGAACGTGAAGTAACAACAGGTGCTATCAGTATTTACAAAGATCTCTCTTCTCTCGATGGAGATTTATACAATATTCAATCTGGATCAGGATTTAATGTATTAATTAACGATAACCCAAATATTCCTTTTGCAGAACCAATTTCATTCGTATTAAATTCAACACCAGGTACCACAAGTTCAGCAAGTTATCGTGTGAAAGCTTCAGGTGAACAAGAACTAATTTTACCTAGCATCACAACAATCGATGGGACTCGAGTTGAGAATGAAGCCTCTAGTTTAAATAGCCAGACATTTACTGGAAGCATTAAATTAACAGGGACGAACATTTTGAAATTTAAACAAGCTACAAGTGGTAGTCTTAGTTTTGAACATGCTATTAATGGAATAACATTCAAAGGTTCATCTACTAATAATGCAGGAACTGTAAGTACAAGTTTAACATTACCTTCTGGTATTAAATTTTAAGTGTAAAAAAATGCAATTAAACCCTCTATACTGAGGGTTTTTTTATATATTAGATCTAAACTCATGAAATGAAGCATATCCAAATGTATGACATCATCATTATCGGTGCAGGAACAGCAGGCATTTCAGCCTATAAAGAAGCAATCAAAAAAACACAGAATATTCTTATCATTAATGATGGTCCTTGGGACACCACCTGTGCACGGGTCGGTTGCATGCCAAGTAAAATACTCATCTCTACTGCCAACCGTATGTACGAAATAGGACATGCTAATAATTTAGGGCTAGATGTCAAAAGTGAAATTGATACCTCTAGCGTCATGCAACATGTTCAAACCTTACGTGATCGTTTTACACTAGCCACCTTAAAAGATGTTAAAAGTTGGCCAAGCCAACATAAAATTTCAGGAAAAGCTAAATTTATTGATTCAAATACAATTCAAGTAAATAACCAAACATATCAAGCCAAGTCATTTATCCTTGCAGTAGGTACAACGCCTGCTATAGATACTGAACAAAAACAAATATTAGGCCATAAATTAATTACGTCCGATCAGATATTCGAATTAGAACAACTACCAAAATCTGTCGCAGTTATTGGAAGTGGCGTGATCGCTTTAGAATTGGCTCAGGCTTTAACACGCCTCAATGTAAACACTACTGTTTTTGCACGTAGTCGAAAAATTGGCTCATTGACTAGCCCCATATTACAAAAGCTCGCACAGGAAGAGTTAAGTAAAGAATTAAAGCTAAAGTTTGAAATTTTACCTGAACATTACTCTCTTGAAGGCGATCTAGTTCATTTAACCTATACTGAAGAAAACGTACAAAAGTCGCTACAAGTTGACTATGTTTTAGCTGCAACTGGCAGACGTACATTATTAAATACCTTAGGTTTAGAACGTATAAGTGCAGAATTTAAAGATATTAAAAATTTACCGATCAATCCGCATACAAAGCAACTAGCTGATTATCCAATTTTTATAGTCGGTGATGCACATACCAATACCCCTATCCAACACGAAGCAGCTCATGAAGGTAAATTTACAGTACAAAACTGTTTAAACTTTCCACAAATTAAATCCATCAAGACGCTAACCCCTTTAGGCATCTTATTTTCTACACCACAAATGGCAACTATTGGTCAAAGCTATAAGCAACTACAAGATAAAAACACAGAATTCGTCATTGGTTTCGTTTCTTACGAAAAACAAGGTCGTGCGATTGTTGCTGCTAAAAATAAAGGGGCTGCCGAAGTATATGTGGATACAATTAACCATACACTATTAGGAGCTGAGCTATTCTGTGCAGAAGCTGAACATTTAGCACATTTGCTTGCTTGGATGATTTCAGAAGAACTAAGCATACATGAAATTTTGGATAAACCTTTCTATCATCCAACTTTAGAAGAAGGGTTAAGAACAGCATTAAAGCATGCACGACGTCAGTTAAGATAATTTTATCGCTCTATGTAAATTTATAGCGTTGGATATCCAACGCTTAATTTCCGTATCCCCCTCTATCTTTTTCCTTTCCCTTTTTCTTCCGACATAAAAAAACACCCCCTGAGATATCAGGGGGTGTTTCGAATAATGAGCTGGCGATGACTTACTCTCACATGGGTAACCCCACACTACCATCAGCGCTAAGAGGTTTCACTTCTGAGTTCGGGAAGGGATCAGGTGGTTCACTCTTGCTAT
>NZ_VPBM01000018.1:0-93408 GCF_013418745.1 Acinetobacter sp. YH12126
AAGTATTTGGATTGTCACTGCTTGCTCCAAAGTTAACATGTTGAGCAGTCCAAAATGACCGCTATATTAACCAAGGGGGTCAGTTTTTAAATGCCATTAGGGGGTCATTTTTACACTGCCGCTAACAACTCTGCATAGTAGTTTTCACTATACCAGTCTCTGACCCATTCTTTATTGTTTGTCACCATATCGTAAATTCCCAAAGGATTTGGTGATACTTTTCCTAATATAGGAAGATGTCCATAATTATTATACCCATATTTAACAGAATTGGTTTTGAGTTGTTCATAGCTTGCAATATTTACCCCATTTTTCATGGTGCCATCATTGGTTGCATAGAGAAGGTATTGTCCACGGTTTCGGGCAGCATATTCCCATTGTGCTTCTGTCGGTAAATCCATTTTTTGCCCCATTTGATTGCGTAACCACTGACAATACTTTTGTGCGCTGATATTGAGATGTATCGTGACAGAGAGCGTAATCACTTAACACGTCTAACTCAGTTTAGAGGGATTTATGCGATTTGTTCAGCAGATGCTGTGCTTAGAACTGACCAATCTGATCATAATTTGCCGTTAGTTGGACATTGTGTAGAAAGTCCTTTTGCGTATGTGTATAGCTTTGATCGGGTCTTGATGGCAGGTCTGTTATTGAGTCAGGTTTAAAGGAAATTAGTGTAACTTGGGGTAAAAATTTAGATCTGCATTTTTTTAATCACTAGATTTCATTAGAGATTTTGGATGAGTTAAATTGCCACCACCACCTCAATATTAGCAATGTAACTTTCTATACATTTAATATTAAATAAAGATTTATTAAATGCTACACAAATTTATTGTTTAACTCTCAAAGAGGTTTTCAGCAGCCATTTATAAAGTTAGTGGCTACTGAAAATTGAAATATAAACTGGAAAACGATAGATATTAGAACTAAATTTTTTTATCTATTTCTCTTTTCATGTAATTAAAAAGTTTGTCTCCATTTTTAGGTGCATCCTGTGGATTTAGAATACCTTCGGTAACTAATCGTTCTCTTAATTTGCCTTGAGTGGTGATGTCATTAAATTTGGAATCTTTTTTCAACATTTCTATCAAAGATTTAAGATCTTGAATTTCTGGGTCATTAAACAATCGTATTAAATGCTCAATAAGCGAATTTTGTGGCATAGCCATTGTCTCATCAGCTGCTGATACCGGTAGCGATTCCTCATTTATCTGATGTTCTACAATTAAACTGATTTGCTCTTGTAGGTTTGGCCTTGATGAAGCTTGTGGCTTTGGATGTTCAGGTTGCTGATCGACTGGTGGCGATTGAGTCGCTGTTACAATAGGTGATGTTATTGATTGATTGCTCTGTGCCTCAAAATGGGGATTTAAATCATTTATTTCTGGTACCTGTGTTATTTGTGGCTGAGTGTGCGGATCCTTTTCTGATGGATGAGTGATGGTTGTTGATCCTGTGAGTTGAGTAATATTCGAAGCGTTGATATCTTCTTTTTTTACTGTAGGTGTGACGTCGGAGATCTGTGATATCTGAATGCTACGCTGAACTTCAGTCCAAGTTTTAGAAATTTCTTCATTAAGTTCATTTAATGTTGTTTCTAGAAATTCTTCATCAGCAATGCTTGGCAAAGCCTGTTCTAAATCGGATTGATGAGTCGTCTTAAAACATGGATAGGTTTCTGTTTTATAGTAATAAAGTGTATTAATAAATTCAGATGGCAATAACTTTCCAATGCTAAAAGCTACCAAATACGGTAAATCGTTATATTCTTTACATTCTGATTCTATATAAAAGAAATTAAGACTTAAAATGTCTTCCTTTAATGCGCTTAAATTCAGTGGATAGTTATTTTTAATTAACATTTCATAGTGAAAGTAGAGAGATAATGCAAGCAGTGGTAAATGCTTAATTTGAGATTCTAGAAGCATGTATTCCGTTAAAATTTTTTCTCTCAAAATTTGCTTAGACAAGAATTTTGATGTGAGTTCATCTTTAGTCTGTTGCTCTTTTAAAGAGCTATAATATTCTCTTGAGCTACATAAGTTAGAGATTTCTTTATATTTTTCAATGAGGACAGGATCATTGACCTCAAGATTAAATAATAAACGGGTAAACATGCCAGCATAGGCTTTAGTGTTATCAAAACTTTCTAAAGAGAAAAGCTGCTTTTTAGCTTTTTCATCTTGTGCTTGTAGATGAGAAATTTCATATTTACTGGGGTTGAAATATTCATTTAAAGTTTTATTGTTTATTAAATCAAATAAAGACTCTTTAGAAATTTTCTTTTCAAATATAAGTCTAGTAAATTTTAGTGCCTTTTCATGCTCTAAAATCTTTTTTTGATCTAAGCGATATGCTTCCCAAAATTTTTCTATCTCTAAATCTGTTGCTAAACTAACCTGTAGATTATTGGCACTATGCTTTAATGCGAATTTACCCCGTTCCGTTAATGCATAAAATTGTTGCACGGCTTCTAAATTAATATAGCTAGCCAAAGTGTGTTCAGACTGATAAGTAGAAGATGAATATGATTTAGATAGTTTAGCAAGGATATACTCATTATCATCTAAATGCGTAATATCGGCCGCAGTATTCATTAAATTAAAAAAACTATGTTTAGAGTTCTGACATGGTTGAATTCTAAAACTATGTATTTTTAATAAGCCTTGAGAGATCCAGTTATTCCATTCTTTAAAGCTAAGAACAATATATTGGCCATTGATCATTAAAAGAACTCCTCATCCTCATCATCTTGATTAGGCTGATATTTAATTTGAGTAATATTTGGAAGATTTTGAATTAGTTTATGGGGGATAGACGTGTGGTAACTCATAAATAGATTACAACGGCTTCTTGTTGTTGCTACAAAGAGTAACCGCTTATCTAAATCTGGATTTTTTTCCAACACAAATGATTTGACAATATCTTTATTACTATTTAACTGTGGAATAAAGACTTGCTCAAAATCTAGACCTTTTGAGCTATGATATGTCATTAGGTATACCATTGGCTTTGATGGCATCTCGTTAAAGTCGCCAAAGTCATTTCCCAAGTATCTGATGTTAATATTATTGTCTCTTAAATAAGCATTTACTTGTCTATAATCATATCGGTCACTTTTACCTGCTTGATATGAAAATAATTCATCAGCATTTTTAGAAAAAAAATGTTGGATGATCACTTGAATAAGCGAACTAATATCTTTGTGATGAGATAGCAATATACAACTAGGCTTGTCTGGTCTAGCTCTACTTAATGCTTCTTGGGCTGTCCAAATGAATTCTTGATTTTGATTTTCAAATTGGATCAGTCTAGCGGTTGTATTTGCCAAAGTATTTCCTGGTTTTCCACTAAGTAAATGATTATTCGGTAAAATACTGAAAGCAATTTTAGCTAAGAACTCTGTAAGTCTATGAATAATCATTAATACATGTTGGAAAGGATTAACCGTTTTAATAATTTCTGATTCTGTAGCTGACTGTTCATAAATAGATTGGGCACAATCGCCAGCAATAATTAAATGCGTTGATAGTTTCTTGATTGTATTTAAATCTTCAGCAGAAATATCTTGAACTTCATCTAGAAACACGAAATCGCATGGCCAATTATTTTTTAAAAATTTGGTATGTGTAAGGAAGTGTACCCCTTCTACATTTTCTTCTTTAAAGGCACTAATTGCTAAATCCTTAAGAGCATGTGTGTATGTCAAATAACAAAAAGAAGCATTAGGGTATTCAAGCTTAAGTTCTTGTGTCAAAGCTGCTAAAACTGTTGTTTTTCCAGTACCAGCAGCTCCTCGAACCCAATGAACATGACTTAAATTGTTTTTAATTGATAGAATGTATTGGCGTTGCTCTTCACTCAAATTTTGCTTTTTAATCCACCAAGCCATAATTAACCCTCTTTCACGCCTAAATTTGGTTTTAGACTAGATACTAAATTTTCAGAGGAATATAACTCTTTATTCTCATGAATGATTCTTTTCTTCGTATCAGATGCTGTAGATTTAAGCTGTTCATAACCGTCAAGTATCTCACATACTTCAATCAGATCATCACAATTTCGAATTGTTACATCATTATTGTATAGTTCATCTTGGAGTAATATGAGTGATTTTTCTAGTAGCAGGCTACCTTCAATATCACCACGGAGTTGGAGTATTTTTCCAAGTGACAATAATGCAGAAGTGTAGTTTGGATCATGTTCTAATGCTTTACGAAGATAGAGCTCCTCTTTCTCTCCATATGACTTGCAAGCAATATTAAATGCATTGACAGCATTTGGTGAGCGTTTGTAAGCAATTTCGGCCCAATCATTCGATTTTTGTGATTTACCAGCCCGAGCATAATTGTAACAAATGTTAGTAGCATGATTCGCATTACGATCTAAGCGTTCGATAGCAATGTAAAGATCTGCAGCTAATTCATATGCTCCAGCTTCTGAACAGGCTGAGGCATACTCAACGGCAATATCTATAGGAGGGCGGCCATTATAATCTAAAAGTGCTTGATTAAACTTTTGCTTCGCTCGAAGCATGTGTTCTTCAACTTTTGTTAAAGTATTATTGGCTAGAGGATTTAGAATAGAAGTGTTTACTTTTATCCCATCGATTACCGCTTCAACATTAAGAAGCTTTTCATGATTAATATTGGCGTAGACATCAACGATAGCTCCTTGCTTAAAATAATCTTCTTCTATCTCTACAGTCAAAATACCCAAAAGTTTACTTTTGCTACCTACGCAAATAGGTAAATCTATAATGTTTTGATCATCACGGGTGACTATTAGTTGAGTATGGAAAGGCTGTGGGGTAGGAACCTCAGTTGATGCTGGTATGATTGTTTCCAAATGCTCATGAGAGGTGATGATATATATAGCTTCTGAAACAATAGGCTTAATAAAGTCAATTCCTAGACCATGATAGCTAAATGAATGAATTGCTGCTCCGAGAGAAACATGAGCTCTTACATCCTTGGGTAAGATTGCCTCTACTTCATTAGAGAACTCATTCATGTAATTCATTACGCATGATTGTACTAATGGGTTAAGACAACTTCCTCCGATGAAAAGAACACCATCTATGTCTTCACGTTCAATATTCGCTTTAGATAATGCATCTTCAATCGGAGAGGCTAAATGCATCGGTGTGTGTATACCATCATACATCCCCACAAAATCATCCATGATAATTTTAAATTCACCAAGACATAGAGATGGCTTTGTTAAATTTAATTTACAGTCTCTAACTTTAATTTCTTCTAGAGAATGTAATGTAAAAATTTCACTAGAATATTGATCTAAACTTCTAAATTGATTTATATTTTTTTGATCAAGCCATTTGCAAACAGCTATTTTTAATTGTTCTGCTGTCGCTTGCAAAACAGGAATGACAATTTCTGAAATATCTCTAGAATCGGGTTGAAAATGTGTGTTTTCTTTTAAAAGTTGAGGTAATAGTATATTTTTGGCTATAGCTCGATCGATATCATCGCCACCTAAAGCTGTAAATTTTGAAATTGCTAGATTTTTTGATGAAAATTTGTTGTTGAAAGCATCAACTTGAAGAACTGTCACATCACATGTTCCTGCACCAAAATCGTATACAAGAATGTTTGTTGGTCTAGACTTGAGTTTTTCTAAAAAAGGATGTGTTGTATTATTTCTAGTACAATCATATACAAAGCTTAAAAATGCGGCATTAGGTTCATCAATTAAACAACATTGACTCTCATCAATCCCACACTCTTCTAAGCTATTGAATAGACTACGTCTTTGATTAGCCTCAAATGAAGCAGGAACTGAGAAGGCAAATTTGTAATTTTCTAAATTTGAATTTCCAGTTTCATTCTTAATACTTTCTAAAAGCTTACTAAAAAAAACTTGAGTAGCATCTTCTGCTGTCTCAATGATATAAGGCTGAGCCTTGCTCTCAGATAGAGCGGTCAATGGATAAGTGGGACCTATTGCTAACCCTAAGCGCATTTTAAATGATGAAAAGACATTGCGACTTTCAGTTAATAGCGATTTTAATCGATATGCATCTTGGCCCCAAATAAGAGTTTTATTTCGCCACGCAAGTACTGTATTCACTAGGTGATGCCGTATGGTCGCACCATATTCATCGGGTTGATTAAGAGTAAGTGTTTTTACTTTTTCAACGGAGTTCTCAGTAATGACTACCTGACTTACAACTGTTGTAGATGTGCCAAAATCAATACCAATATAGAGCTTATTGGGATATGAAGGAAGTTGGTTTTTTTCTGAATTTTGATTAATAAGCCAATTTGTATTGCAAGAATGTTCTATAGGCATTTTAATTAAGGTTTTTTGAAGGAGAATAAATCTATTATGTTGTTCTTAGGGGAGTTATTCAATAGAAGTGAGATAAGTCGGTAATCCCCCCTTAATGAAATAAAAGTGTTAAAGATAATTTAGACTAAGGCCTGCAACAAAAAGAGACACAAAGTGTCGCTTAAATATAAATCAATATAGACTAAACAAGACCGAATTTAGTAAAATTGGCCACAGATTAAACCTACAAAAACTAAATAGAATGCCCAATAATATTCATGCTGAATTAGAGCAACTTGGACTTACCGCACAAAAACGTGCAATACACGTACAGTTTAGTAACGGCACCCTCAACGACCAAGTCTTCCTTCAGCGTATTGAAGGCACGCATGAATTAAATAAGGGTATTCATTTACAACTCATCTGCCTTTCGACCTCAGCGAATATACCTTTAAAGCAGTTCATTGGTGCACAAACAGCAATTGATATTGTCAACGACAAATCCGAACTCAATCGTATTTCTGGTATTGTGACCAAAGCCGATATTGGTGCAAGTGATGGATCGCTCACGATTTATCGCTTAACCGTAGAGGACCCAACAGCACTCTGGAAACACCGTCGAAACTCACGCGTGTTCATGAATAAGTCTGTGGTTGACGTAGTGCAAACCATCTTCTCTGAGTGGCAACAAAAAAGTCCATTATTTGCTTCAAGTCTGACATTGGATAAAAGTGGACTCACTAAAGACTACGATATTCGTCCATTCATCATGCAGATGAATGAACGGGATATAGACTTTGTTCAACGGCTTCTCGCATCTGAAGGTATTAACTGGTTAATTGATGAAGCACAACTGAAAGTCTCCAGTTCAAGTGAACAAATTCAACCCCAAAAACTCCGTTTGATTGATGATAATGCCCAGTACAAAGCTTTGGATCGACGTAATATTCGCTTCCATAGAAGCTCGGCAGTAGAACAAACTGATTCGATCACCAATTTTATTGGACGGCGTAGTATTCAACCGACTGCGGTTCACATCCAACGCTGGCAAGCTGATGCACTTGAAACCGAAGAAGGCGCAGGCTCAATACAAAGCAAACACAGCCATAGTGAAAACCAAGACAATGCAAGCCTTGGCTTAGAACAGGCATGGCACTTTTCCCCTGCATGGATACAAGACCTCAAAGGTGAAGATGGTGCAACCAAATCAGGCAATAGTCAGATTGAAAAGTTTAATGAAAACCTGAGCAACTACTACGACTCACAAGCCAAACAATTTACTGCAACCTCAACCGTGCGTGATGCACAGGTAGGTTACTGGTTTGAATTCAATGAACACCCAGAAATTGATGAACATGATGGCGCGGATAAAGAATTCCTAATTACTGCTAAGTCCTTTTATAATCAGAATAATCTTCCCAAAGACTTAACCGATCAAGTCACAGCCTTGCTTAAACAAAGTAATTGGCAACAAGTTGATATTCAAACCAATAACCAAGATGAACGTCAAGCTAACAACCTCGTATTGCAACGACGTAATATTGCCACCGTTCCTGAGTATAATCCTCTCACCCAAAGACCAACAGTACATCCCATGCGTGCCAAAGTGGTGGGTTTAAGTGGAGAAGAAATTCATGTCGATGAATGGGGACGCATCAAAGTTCGATTCCTATTCACCCGAAATGAAGATAATACTCATGATGGTGGTGCAGGCTCAAACGACAATGACACCGATTCCGCTTGGGTCGATGTACTGACGCCATGGGCAGGTGAAGGCTATGGAGCAAGATTCCTACCTCGTGTGAATGAGATTGTTGTCATCGACTTCTTTGATGGCAATATTGACCGCCCTTTTGTCATCGGACGTATTCACGAAGCACAACGTAGTCCAACCAAATTCGATAGCAAAGGCAAACTACCTGATACCAAAAAACTGGCAGGTATTCGTTCTAAAGAAGTCAAAGGTGAAGGCTTTGGGCAACTACGCTTTGATGACACTACAGGACAAATCAGCACCCAACTGCAAAGCAGTCACGGTGCAACACAACTTAACTTAGGTAAGTTGAGTCATCCTAAAGACAAAGCTGAAAGCGAAGATCGTGGTGAAGGTTTTGAACTGCGTACGGATCAATGGGGTGCAGTCCGTGCAGGGCAAGGTTTACTTGTAAGTACCTATAAACAAGACCAAGCCAAAGGTGAACATCTTGATGCTGAAATTGCCAAGAAACAACTGGAAGGCAGTCAGACCAACAGCAAGGCTTTAAGTGACATTGCCAAAAACCAAAAAACCGATGAAATCGAATCAGTTGAACAACTGAAAGAATTTGCTGAACAGCTTGAACAAAAGATCGCGAAATTTAAAAAAGCGATACTTTTACTCAGTTCACCTGATGGTATTGCATTGAGCACACCTGAAGATATTCATCTCTCTGCGGATGCACAGATCAACCAAATTGCAGGCGATAGTATCAACTTCAGTACGCAAAAGAACTGGATAGCACAAGCACAAAATAAGCTCAGCTTATTTGCTGCGCAAGGTGGGATCAAAGCTGTAGCTGCACAAAGTAAAGTTGAAATACAAGCGCAGTCGGATGCTTTGAATGTATTGGCTAAAATGGGAATTACCATTTCTTCGACAGATGATAAAGTGGTGATTAGCAGTCCGAAAGAAGTTCAGATCACAGGTGGATCTTCTCAAATCACTTTAAATGGTTCAGGGATATTTCAGAAAACAGGTGGGAAGTTTGAAGTTAAGGCTGGGCAGCATGTATTCCAGGGTGGGGCGAGTGTTAGTGCTAAATCTAGTTTACCTCCACCGCCGAAACGTGCTCAGGGTATCTTAGAATTAATTCATGACTATACACATGGCGAGTTCGTCAAAGCTGGTGAATACACAGTTACAGATACTTTAGGTAAAGTGGTCAAGGGTAAACTTGATGACAAAGGTTTTGCCCGTGTATCTGGATTGGCTGCTGGTGCAGTTAAAATTAACTTTGAAGATGATAAACGTGATCCTTGGGATGTAGCGAGTGATTTTAAACGTGAAGTTGAGTGGCCAAATAAAAATGATCCTGATTTAGCAGAAACAGCTTCAATTTTAGAAAGTGTAAGTAGAAAAGCACAATCTGCTTTAGGTGATTTTGCTAAGCAACTCAAAGATCCTAAAAGTTTGATGAAAAATATTGAATTAGCTAAAAAAATTAAATCAGATGGTGCAAAAACGCTGCTTCCGATGATCAATAGCCAAGCTCAAGGGCTAGTTTCAGAAACAATTTCAAGTTTATTGCCGATTACACAATCAAAAGGTGGTTTGATGGCAAATATGGAGGGAGGCTTTATCGCCTCACAAACTAGTGGGTCAAACCTGACGAGTATAAGTGGTATTGCTCAAAATAACTTACCTCAGTATTTAAAAAGCCCTTTTGATAAAAATTGATAGAGAATAAATAGAATGGCTCAAGCTAAAACAGAAGTCGTAAAACCACTTAATGAAGTGGCAATTGCAGATATTAATAATTCTAAGCAAAAAATTGATAAGTGGTTAAAAGATCATACCCATCAACTTGTGGGATTAGACCTTGTTAGTAATGTATTGGGTACAGTTCCAATTATTGGCAATGTCATGGCTGCAATTGATGTGGTGACTGACATTCTTCATATTTATGATAAGGGCTATCAAAAGGCGGATGTCTTTGATTGGACAACCGTGGGTATTGATTTAATTGGTGTTGCTCCTGTTCCTGGTACAACAGCTATTCGTACTTCAGCTCGACCAGCTTTATTCTTAGTCCGCCAAGAAGTTAAAAGAGTTGGCAAATCTGCACTAACTGAAGCTGTTATCACAGTCATTGGTAAACATCTTAATGATCAAGTTGCAGGAAATATTGAGAAGTTTTGTAAAACAGGATTGACACAACTTAATACAATTTTAGGGAAATGTGGGGATACCATACAAGGAGCTACCACTGAAATTAATGGTGGTATTACTCGCGTTGTAACACAAGGTAAAGTATTTACCAACGCAGGTTCTAATCTAACGCGAGCACAGCAACAGGCGGTAGGTATTGCAAAAGGTTTGCAAAGCGGAGACCTGACTCGTGCAGGAAAAAACCTTGTATATATGACAGAAAATTGGGGTAAAGCATTATTTAAATCCAATGTAAATAATAATGCAAAAGTAGTTTCAATGTTGGTTCCCCAAAATTTAAAACAACCTGTTTTAAATGTAGGTGCAACAATTGGTAAAGTTGGCGTAACCGCCAATCAAAAAATCAGAAAGCTTGGTAATAAAGCAGAACCGCAAACGATAGGCTGGTTATTTGAAGTCCTAAGAGTAGGTGCAGGACGTTTCAGAAAGAATAATAAGTCAGCCCAAGTCAAAGCAACACAGACCACACAAGCAAAGAATGATAAAAATAACGCTAAATTAGAAAAATCAAGGAATGAACATCAGGCAACAAATAATGCCAATCAATGTAAGAACTGTAATGGCAGTACTGCAAAATCTATCACCTTCGCAATGGGTACAGAATTTTTAACGCATGCCGATGCTCAGATTCATTCTTTAATTCCTGAAATGTTGATGCGTTCTTACGTTTCTAACTTATATCAATACGATGATTCAATTTTTGGTGCACGTTGGACTACACCATTTAGCAGTAAAATTGTGCCTTGTACCCAATATAATGAAAAGAACCCTAAAGAGAATACGGTTTTAAAGGGATGGGAATACATTGGTGTAGATGGACGTCCAATCAAGTTGAAAGAATTAAAGGTTGGGCAAAGTTTTTATGATGAGGTAGAGACATTTACTTACACGGTCGTCTCTAATGAAATTCGGGCAATTACTTTTGGTTCAAATGAATCACGTTATTATCAAAAATATAACAATGAATATCGACTTACATCAATAGAGCGACAAAATGGATTTAGTGTCGGATTACGCTATGACCATGTATTTGACGATCAAAGTTATTTGTCAGACATCATTTTTAAACAAGACCAAAAAGTTTTAGCACATCTCGCATTACAATTAAATCAATATGGCTTGGTAGAAGCGGTATGGTTAGTCGAAGATGGACAACTTAAACGACAACTCTCCGCCTATGTTTATAATGATCAACGCGATTTGATTCAAGCAACCAATGAATTTGGCGCATCATACCAATATACTTATCAGCATCATCTTCTAACTCGTTATACCGATTTAACCCAACGTGGTATGAATCTGAAATGGGATGGGAAATTACCAAGCTCAAAAGCGATTGAAGAATGGGCAGATGATTATAGTTCAGCTCGAAAACTGGAGTGGGACGAAAATGTACGTGTCACATCAGTAACGGATGTTGAGGGAAATGTTACTGAACATTATTACGGTATCACTGGTTATACCTACCGTATTATTTATCCTGATAATTTACAAGAATGGTTCTTTAGGGATGATGCTAAAAACATTACCTCTCATGTAGCCACAGATGGAAGTGAAACAACATACTCGTATGATGAACGCGGTAATGTTTTAACGACAACCCAAGCTGATGGCGCTACCAGTTATTTTGAATACGATGACAAAGACAACCTCATTGGTATGGTCGATGCTGAACAAGGTCGTTGGTTTAGAGAGTACGACGGTTCAGGAAATTTAATAAAAGAAATTGATCCGCTGAAACATGAAACTGCTTATGCCTATAATGGGATGGGTTTAGTGACATCAATCACCGATGCCAAAGGTGGCTCTAGAGCCCTGAAATACGATGATCAGGGCAATTTACTCAGCTATACTGACTGTTCAGGCAAAGAAACAAAATGGCAATATGATGAACGTGGGCGTGTTAAATCCGTAGAAAATGCTCTAAAACAAAAAGTTGAATACTTCTATAGTGATCTGACCACAGAACAACGAGAACCCATCATCAAAGGTTTACCCCTCAATGCCTTTGGTCAACTGGAAAAGATCAAACATGCTGATGGGACTGAAGAACATTTTGTCCATGATGCTGAAGGACGGTTACTTGCTCACGTTGATGCTAAGCAACAGCAGACACGCTATGAATACGATGCAGCAGGTTTAATAACCAAACGCATCGATGCATTAAACCATACGTTAAAATATCAATGGGATCGTTTAGGACGCCTAAAACGATTGACCAATGAAAATGGTGCAAGTTACGAATTTGTTTACGATGCTGGCGGTCGTTTAATTAAGGAAATCGATTTCGATGGCAAAGAAACAATTTATCATTATGATGAGTTAAATGGTCGACTCACCACAAGTATCGAGGTTGCGTCAGCTTATGGACAAGATTTAAAAGACCGTGCAGCACCGAAAGACCGAATTCAACAATTCATCTTTGACAGTATGGGACGTTTGGAACAACGTACCGCAGGCTATGGGCACTATGGCTTAGAACTAGAAGAGAAACAGACTGAAGAATTTGCTTACGATTACATGGGACGTATTCTGCATGCCAAGAATGCAGAAAGTAACCTAAAATGGTTCTACGATGCAGCGGGTAATGTGATTAAAGAACACCAACAGGATTATAAGAGCAACACAACAGCGGTATGGAAACACAGCTACGATGAAATCAATGATCGAATCAAAACTATTCGACCAGATGGACAAAACATTGATTGGCTCACCTACGGTACAGGTCATGTACAAAGCCTGATTGTCAATGGACAGGATTTAGTCAGCTTTGAACGAGATGATTTACATCGAGAAATCACAAGACACTACGCCAATGGCATCAGTCAAGAACAACAGTTTGACCTTGCAGGACGCTTACACAGCCAAATCATGCTCAATGAACATGACAATGGCTACCAAAGCCAGTACAAAGAAAAAAATAACCAACAGAACAATGCGCTGCAACAGACCAGTCAATTGATTCAACGACTGTATCAATACGATAAAACAGGTGAATTGACTGCGATCAAGGATACACGACGTGGTAACATTGCCTACAAATACGATCCAGTCGGACGTTTACTTGAAGCAAGCAGTAAACTCGGTAAAGAGACCTTTAACTTTGACCCTGCTAGTAACATCATAGATCGTTACAATGATGATAAAGCGCAAAATCATGACCAAAGCCACCAACAACAAACAGAAGAAAAAGGCTTTGGCTACAACCGTCTAGTCAATAACGTGGTGAAAGAATATCTCGACCAACAATACCAATATGATGCATACGGGCAACTCATTCGACAAAAATCTACGCAAGGTGATTTAAACCTTGAGTGGGATGTGTATGGACGAATGATCAAAAGCCGTAACAGCCAATACACCGCAGAATATCGTTATGACGCTTTAGGTCGTCGTATCCAAAAACGTAGTAAACATCACCATACAGGTGATGAACATAACATCATCTATGGATGGGATGGCGACACATTGGCTTATGAATCAACGGAAGAAGCCACAAAGCATTACATCTACGAAAAAGACAGCTTTGTACCTATGCTACAAGCGGTCTATCAAAGCCCAATAGAGTTACACCAAACGCCTGATTGGTCAGACAAGCCGTATAACGTGCATCGTGATCCATTGTGGAGAACTACGAAGCAAAGTAAAGGCTTTGATGATGTATGGTTTTACCATTGTGACCATTTAGGTACACCACAAGAAATGACTGACCATACAGGTTCGATCATTTGGAAAGCTGAGTATAAGGCTTGGGGTGAGTGTAAGGCTGAAAAGGCTAAATCGAGTTTCTTCGAAAACAGTGAAATTATCTCAAACAACATTCGTTTCCAAGGTCAGTATTTCGATCAGGAAACAGGATTACATTACAACCGTTATCGGTATTATTCGCCTTATGTGGGGCGATTTGTAAGTCGTGATCCTATCAAATTGTTAGGTGGTTATAATATTTATCAATATGCCCATAATTCAATTAGATGGGTAGATCCATTAGGTTTAGCTCCTAAAAAGGAGTGTAGTACACCTAAAAGAGAACCAGAAATTATTAAACAAGCGGGTTCATTTGAAGCTGCTCGAAAAGAAGCTTTACAATTAATAGGACCCTTAGTTCCCGGTACAAGACAAGACCAAATTGGAAACTTAGGCGAAGGCAAAGGGAAGAAGGTAGGCTTTTTTGGTATAAGTGCTACAAAAAAAGAATATGTTCGATATAGATTGGATTATGATCCTATTAAAGGTCCTCATATCAATGTAGACGTAGGCAAAGGTGTCTGTGGAAAACGCTATGCTATAAAATTCCCAGGAAACGAAAAAACATTCATAACTCTTTTAAAAAGGAATACCTAATGTTGACACCATCATTTATTTCAAAAGAACTATTAGGCTCGGTTGAGCTAACAACCACAGATTTAGAAAAGGAAATTCTTAATTTAGGATTAAATATAAAAAGTCATGGGGTGATTGATAAAGAAACTTATAAGCTTAATCTTCTTGTTCAGAATGAAAGAGATTTCTTACTTAATAAAATACGTGAATTTCTTATTGATAAACCACTTTATGAAAAAGTGGAAATATTCTGGTCTAACTTAAATAAATATTCAATTATTTGCGAAATTGCATTTATTCTCGAAAATTTAGACAGTATTTTTGATGAGGATTGGGATTTTTGGATTGTGGATAAAAATAAAAAATGGATTATTGAAAGTTATCATGAAGAAGAATTGGCAATATTTCTTATAAATTAAAGTGTACTAGCTCAAATCTGATCTGACAGTTACCCATTTTTTTATAGTACCTGTCTGTTTAAATTAAAGAAGCCGTCTATCAAAGCCCGATAGAATTACACCAAACGCCTGACTGGTCAGATAAACCTTATAGCGTACATCGTGATCCATTATGGAAAACTACCAAACAAAGTAACGGCTTTGATGATGTATGGTTCTATCACTGTGACCATTTAGGTACACCACAAGAAATGACTGACCATACAGGTGCAATCATTTGGAAAGCTGAGTATAAGGCTTGGGGTGAGTGTAAGGCTGAAAAGGCTAAATCGAGTTTCTTCGAAAACAGTGAAATTATCTCAAACAACATTCGTTTCCAAGGTCAGTATTTCGATCAAGAGACAGGTTTACACTATAACCGTTACCGCTATTACTCGCCTTTTGTGGGGCGGTTTGTAAGTAAAGACCCGATTGGATTGTCTGGTGGGAGTAATAATTATGCATATGTACCAAATCCAACGAGTTGGGTTGATCCAAATGGGTTAACATGCCAGAAATATCGTAGGGAAAGTCTTCGTGAGATAAGACGCAAATTGGGAATTCCAATGAGTCAACAACCTATTAGTCAAAAAATGGTACCTTTAACTGATAAAAATGGTAAAAGAATTCTTAATGATAAAAATATGCCAATTATGACGCGAGAAATGACTTATAGCGCAAACGGAAAAATTGTTATAATTCAAGATCATTCAGCAGGTCATGATTTTGGCGAAGCAGATGGGACTGGTAATCAGCCTTCTCACCACAATGTTAGACCACCAGACAATACAAGAACTGGTAATGTTGAAGGAATGGATGATCATTATTATTTTGACTGTAGGAATCGGAAATGATTGAGCAAATAAATTTATTAAACCCGATGGCACTTAATAAATATTCTTTAGACTGTAATAATGTAGAAATTTACAAGATAATGATTAAAAACAATGATCCTACTTTAGAAATTAAGTTTAAATTTGAAGGTGGGATTGAATCCATATTTGTTGATATTAGTTTTATTGGAGTTGATGATTTATTGATTAAGAATATATCATTAAATAATATTGTTAAAGACAATAAAATATTAAATGATTATTTTGAAATACATACTTTAAATTTAGGTACTATACAATTTAAATATGAATGGGGTAGAGTAGAATCAATTAAAAAAATTAAAGAAGGAACATTTTAATTTAGTATTTAAATACGGCTTTGTTGCACAAAGATTTGAAATACAAAGCCCTTTTGATAAACAACCTAAATGGCTTCAGAGTGTGGAGTATGAATGTCAGGTCGCGGAAGATGACCTGTACATCGTTGATGCATTTACGACTTATCGGTTAGATACTTATTGTCGTGTTATTAAATCTTGATTTTTATACTTAATTTTTAGCCATTTAAAAGTAAAGTGAAGTTAAATTATATAGATCACAAATCCTATAAAGAAAAGCTTTCTATATTACAGTGCAGCATATTGCAAAAAAGAAATAAAAAACCCATGAATCATTATAATTCATGGGTTTATATATGAAATCATTGCAAAGCTGTGCATATGATTACAAAAAATTGGTGGGCCCACACAGACTTGAACTGTGGACCAACGGATTATGAGTCCGCTGCTCTAACCAACTGAGCTATAGGCCCTATATTCTGAATGTGTTATTTATCAACAAGTTCAGACGAAAAGCATACTAGCGAAGATTTTTTTAAAAGACAAGTCTTTTTCTTCACGGCTGCACACTAACACAACAAATTGGCTGTAGTTGCAGCAGTTGAGCTTAGATTCGACCAAAATGCACAAAGTGCCGGATTCTATCGTGATGTAAATCACGACAAAAGTTATCAAACAGTCAAAATAACCTTATAATAATGCCCATTCTTGTCAGTACCGTGCCCAAAAGCGCTTAGATTGGTACTGGCCTCACATTTTTAAGTCAATGTCCTACAGTTATTCGGCTTATGTTTTCATTTTTATGTGTTGCACTGACACATAAGAATATTTAGGTGCCCACATGGAAATTAAGGTTAATTATCTCGATAACCTTCGACAAGAAGCCAAATTTGATGACTTCACGGTAATTGCCGACCAACCTATTCGCTATAAAGGCGATGGCTCTGCTCCCGGACCATTCGACTACTTTTTAGCGTCATCAGCATTATGTGCAGCGTATTTTGTAAAAGTGTATTGTGCGGCGCGAGACATTCCGACAGACAATATTCGTTTATCTCAAAACAATATTGTTGATCCTGAAAACCGCTATAAGCAAATTTTCAAAATTCAAGTTGAACTACCTGCGGATATTTCTGACAAAGACCGTCAAGGCATTTTGCGTTCAATTGACCGCTGCACGGTTAAAAAAGTGATTCAAACTGGTCCTGAGTTTGTCATTGAAGAAGTAGAAAGCATTGATGCAGATGCACAAGCTTTACTTATGCCGAATTTAGCGTCAGACAGTACCACGTTTATTCCGGGTAAAGATCTGCCTTTAGAAGAAACCATTGCCAATATGTCAGGTATTTTGGCTGGTTTAGGCATGAAGATTGAAATTGCATCATGGCGTAACATCGTGCCGAATGTTTGGTCTCTACATATTCGTGATGCACAATCGCCAATGTGTTTTACCAATGGTAAAGGTTCAACCAAAGAAAGCGCATTAGCTTCGGCTTTGGGTGAATTTATTGAACGTCTCAATTGCAACTTCTTCTATAACGACCAGTTCTGGGGTGAAGAGATTGCCAATGCTGACTTTGTGCATTACCCAGATGAAAAATGGTTCCAACCCGGCCCAGAAGGCGAGTTACCTGTCGAAATTTTGGATGACTACACACGTGAAATTTATAACCCAGAAAATGAGTTATTAGGTACACATCTATATGACACCAATTCAGGAAATATAGCACGCGGTATTTGCTCTCTTCCATTTGTCCGTCAGTCAGATGGTAAAACAGTGTATTTCCCATCAAACTTGATTGAAAATTTATACTTGTCAAACGGGATGAGTGCAGGGAATACCTTGGCAGAAGCGCAGGTTCAATGCTTATCTGAAATCTTTGAACGCGCAGTAAAACGTGAGATTTTAGAAGGTGAATTGGCTCTACCAGATGTACCAGAAGAGGTTTTAGCCAAATATCCAAGTATTGTTGCAGGTATTCAAGGCTTAGAAGAACAAGGTTTTCCTGTATTGGTAAAAGATGCTTCACTTGGTGGTCAGTACCCAGTGATGTGCGTAACCTTAATGAACCCACGTACAGGTGGGGTTTTTGCATCTTTTGGTGCGCACCCTAAACTCGAAGTGGCTTTAGAGCGTAGCTTAACCGAGCTTCTACAAGGCCGTAGCTTTGAAGGTCTAAACGATCTACCAAAACCAACGTTTAGCTCAAATGCAGTCACTGAACCAAATAACTTTGTAGAACACTTTATTGACTCAAGTGGTTTGGTGTCTTGGAAATTCTTTAGCGCACAATCAGACTATGATTTTGTAGAGTGGGATTTCACTGCAGAAGGTGAAAATGCCAATGCGGAAGAAGCTGCAGCGATGTTTGCGATTCTAGAAGACATGGGCAAAGAAGCGTATATGGCGGTCTACCAGCATCTAGGTGCTACGGCATGTCGTATTTTGGTTCCGGGTTATTCTGAAGTGTATTTGGTTGAAGACTTGGTTTGGGATAACACCAACAAAGCTTTGGACTTCCGTGAGGATATTTTAAACATTCATCGTCTAGATGAAGATGAGTTAGTGTCACTGGTTGAGCGCTTAGAAGAGCTTGAAGTGGATGACTACACGGATATTGTGACGCTCATCGGGATTGAGTTTGATGACAATACTGTATGGGGCCAATTAACGGTTCTTGAGCTCAAACTACTGATCTATATTGCCTTACAAGAATTTGAAGAAGCAAAAGAGTTGGTCGAAACCTTCCTTCAATACAACACCAATACGGTCGAACGTGGTTTGTTCTATCAATGCATGAATGTAGTTTTAGAAGTTGAATTGGACGATGACTTAGATCTCAATGACTATGAACATAATTTCCGTCGTATGTTTGGTGACGAACGTATGGATGCAGTGATTGGTTCAATGGATGGCAGTCTTCGCTTCTACGGTTTAACTGAAACCAATATGCAACTTGAAGGTTTAGATCGTCATTTACGTCTGATTGATAGCTATAAAAAATTGCATGCTGCACGTGCGAAGTTTGCCAGTCAGAACGTTTAAATCTGGGCTTGTGAATAACGTTACTCATGTGATCATCTATTTGAAAAAACTCTCCTAAGGGGGAGTTTTTTTGTGCGAAATTTGCTGAAAATTAATCTATATCTGTGATGTTGATATTAATAAAAATCCTTATAACTCAGGTGAATATAAGGAAGGCTTAAAAATAACCGATTATCCGAAATTGTGTCATTTTAAAGTAAAGATATTTGACTCATTGGAAAAATATGCTAATAAATTAGCTATGGCGTGTTTAGGCATGATCATAATATTTCAGGACGAAATATTTAGAAGCACATTAATAAATAAACGGGAGTTTTAACAACATGCTTCAATTATTCAGAAAACTATTTTGCCTGCATATTTACGAATACGAGCAAATGGAAGAAATCGGTTCGCACAAGGAATGTCGTAAGTGCGGTGTGACAAAGTAATGCAGAGTCTCAGCCGAAAAAAAAGTGAGCGAAAGCTCACTTTTTTAATGCCGGTCAATATTGAAATCATTAAAATAGAAATACATTCACAGTTTTCATGCAGATATGAGTAAAGATTTTCAAGCCGAGCGTTATACCGTCGATGCCAATATGGCAGATACCATTGCATGGTTATTACAACATCAAGATTGCTTTGAATCTTTTCATTATGATGCGATTCAGCAGCAATTGGTAGTTCAACATGCTAATGGTCAAGACATCATTCGTGAAGGGGATTATTTAAATGCAGGCTATGGTATTTTAATAACAGCACATAACTTCGCTAAGTAAACGATATATTTTCCCTACTCATGGTGATTTAGCCATTTCATTGATTCGCACCGTATCTTGCATTGCACATTGAAACCTATCACTGATCATTCAATTGAACTAAGCCCCGATGTTCGGGGCTTAGATTTTAAGCCATTTGCATGGCATCAGTTGAAAGCTGTGCAGCATTTGGTTTGGGCTGTTCAGCCACTAAACCGAGTTTGCTAAATAAAAGCTGATCTTTGCCTTCCCCTGCATTTGGCGTGGTCAGTAGTTTTTCACCAGAAAAGAGTGAATTTGCACCTGCCATAAATGCCAAAGCTTGTTCTGAATCACTCAGGGATTCACGACCTGCAGAGAGTCGAATATAGCTTTTTGGCATAATGATCCGTGCGACTGCAATGGTGCGAATCCATTCGATCACATCTAGTTTCTCAACCTCTGCAAGTGGGGTACCTTGAATAGGGACAAGGAGATTAATCGGCACGGATTCAGGATGAATCGGCAGCGTTGCCAACTCCATCAAAAAGGCGATACGGTCATCACGGCTTTCACCTAAGCCCACAATTCCGCCGCTACAGATTTTCATTCCAGATTGGCGAACATAGTCTAGCGTCGTTAAACGGTCATCATAGCTACGCGTGCTAATGACATTGGGATAATACTCACGAGAGGTATCGAGGTTATGGTTGTAATAATCTAAGCCTGCCTCATGTAGGCGCTCTGCTTGAGACTGATTCAGCATGCCAAGGGTCATACAGGTTTCAAGTCCCAGCGCTTTGACTTCACGCACCATTTCTAGCACATAGGGCATGTCCCGTTCATGTGGATTGCGCCATGCAGCGCCCATACAAAAACGTGAAGAACCTGAGGCAAGCGCAGCTTTCGCTTCATTGATGACTTTTTCCACAGCCAGACGTTTTTCAGCTTCTAATCCAGAGTCATAATGTGCAGACTGAGAGCAATATTTACAGTCTTCAGGGCACTTGCCGGTTTTAATCGAAAGTAAGGTGCTGACTTGAATATGATTGGCTTGGAAATATTCACGGTGAATGGTCTGTGCTTGGAATAATAAATCCATCAATGGTTGTTGATACAACTCTTGTATTTCTGGATGTGTCCAGTCATTTCGGTAGCTCATAAATGATCCATATTTTCTGCCTAATGCAGATCATCATACGTAAAATTTGCAGACTTCCAAGACTATTTTGTAACATTGCAATTTAGCTAAAATGCATTGAAATGACTTTTTCGAAGAACTTTTGATATTTAAGATACTTGCAAAGTTATGCTAAATGACAGCACAATCGCTGCAATGTTTATTTTGAGCTAAAAAATTAATTTTCTCGGATTACGTCACTAAGTTTTAGCTTAAATGAAAACTTTGTAAGGATCTGGAAAATAGAGAATAAAAGTCCTTAAAGCATTTTTGAGTTTTGTTCTGCAATTGCCCAATCAATATGAACTTGCACAATCGCGTCATGTTTTTCGCGAGAATTTTTTAATGATTGAACAATATTTGAACTGTATGGTGCATTGCCTAAGCCAATGGCGATATTTCGCATAAAGCTTTGATAGCCTGTTCGTCGGATAGGACTGCCTTCAGTACAGCTTAAAAAAGTGGCTTCATCCCATTGCCAAAGGTCTAATAAACTCACTTGGTCGAGGCCATGACGTGGATAAAAGTCCTCAATTTGAGTTTTATGCGCAAAGCTATTCCATGGACAGATGAGCTGACAGTCATCACAACCAAACACACGGTTGCCAATGCCACGGCGTAATTCTTCAGGAATGATGCCTTTGTATTCGATGGTTAAGTAGGCAATGCATTTACGTGCATCTAACATATAGGGTTCAACGATGGCCTGAGTTGGACAGATATCAATACAGGCTGTGCATGAACCACAATGTTTGGTTGCCGGAGAATCAAAAGGCAAATCGAGTGATGTAAACAGCTCACCTAATACAAAAAATGAGCCTGATTTTTTATGGATCAGTAAGGTGTGTTTGCCTGTCCATCCCATGCCTGCATTTTCAGCTAAGGATTTTTCAAACACTGGTGCAGAGTCGGCAAAGGGTCTAGATTCAAAATCTCCGATTTTTTCACGGATGATATTCGACAAGGTTTTTAAACGACCACGCATGACTTTGTGGTAGTCACGACCTCGTGCATAGCGTGCAATGATGGCTGCATTTGGCTCATCAGGAACATAACGTGGTTTTGGGGTTTCGACCAAATAATCCATGCGGACACAAATGATACTGCGGGTGCCGGGGACTAAAAGTGCTGGATTGGCACGTTTTTCAAGGTTTTCCTCTAGGAATTTCATATCGCCGTGATAACCACGTTCTAAATATTCTTTAAAACGAGGGAGTTCCTCTTGAGCATCTGGCTTTGCGATGACACAATCAGAAAAACCTAAATTTAAGGCTTGTGCTTTAATCCATGCTTTTAGGGTTTCTGGATCATATTGATCGACAGGAATTTTTTGTGCAGGAGTTGAAGCGGCCATAATCATAACAAGGAAAAACAATGCGTCTGCAAGTTTACCATAGCCCTGTTTATCTTAGCCAAAGTATTCAAGCTTGGGAGCAGCGTTGGTTTGCTCAGCACAATAGCAGTTATGGTCTGATGCAGCAGGTCGCATGGTCGATTGCTCAGCAACTCATTCCAATGTTAAAGCAGCAAAATTTAAATAATATTGCAGTATGTTGTGGGCAGGGCAACAACGCAGGTGATGGATATCTTACAGCGCAATACCTACAGCAAGCAGGCTTTCAAGTTGATATCTATGCCGCTGAAATAGGGGCATCGAAGGACTTACATTCTGCAGTACAGGAAGCGATAGATCACAAGCTTAAGATCTATACACATTTTGATTTTCAGCGAGATTATGACGTCTATATCGACGCATTATTTGGTATAGGGCTCAATCGTGAACTTTCTAGCGAATGGCAAGCCATTATTCAACGATTAAATGCATGCACGGGACTCAAAGTTGCGATTGATATTCCAAGCGGTTTACATGCCAATACAGGGCAGCCTTTACCCATCGCATTTCAAGCCGATTATACCTTTACGGCATTGGGTCTAAAAGCAGGGCTATTTACAGGTCAAGCGAAGGAATATGCAGGTGAAGTTTCGGTGATAGCATGCATACCGACTGATGCAGAGCTAGCGCCACTTGCGTATTTGTCGCCACAGAAAATCACTTTACCTGCACGTCAAGCTTTTGGTCATAAAGGCAGTTATGGCCATGTTTTGGTTGTTGGTGGCCATGCTGAAATGGGTGGGGCGGTGATTATGGCTGCTGAGGCTGCATTCCATGCAGGTGCAGGTAAGGTTACGGTTGTTTGTGATGCACGACATCACACCGCTATTTTGGCGCGCGCACCAAATATTATGCTACGCGATATCAATGCATTAACTACAGAAGCAATTCAGCAACTGATCGATCAAGTCGATGCGATTAGCTTTGGCATGGGGCTTGGTCGTGACGATTGGGCACAACAGCAGTTTCAGTCATGGTTTCCATTGATTCAGCAGTCAACCTTGGAAATTGTTTTGGATGCAGATGCCTTATGGTTTCTAGCTGAAGCACCTAAAAATTTGAATGCACGAACCTATGCAACGCCACATCCGGGTGAAGCTGCGAAATTACTGGGTATTACTACTGCTGAAGTTGAAGCAGATCGTGTACAAGCAATTCAACATTTAAAAGAAAAATTTCAAGGTCAATGGGTGCTTAAAGGCGCAGGCAGCTTGATACTCGAAGATCAACTTTGGATTTGCACCGCAGGTAATGCAGGAATGGGTACAGGCGGTATGGGAGATGTGCTTGCAGGGATGATTGCCAGTTTAAAAGCACAATTCCATCAGCAAATACATCTGCATGAAATCGTAAGCCTGCATGCTTTAGCAGGTGATGTATTGGCGAAGCCGGGGATGCGTGGTTTGCAAGCGCAGGATATGGCCCAAGCGGTTTATCATGTGGTCAATCATTCAGGAGTTGAAGACTAAAATGCATGCGGTTAAATTGCGAATTCAAGGTAAAGTTCAGGGTGTTGGTTATCGTCGTTGGTTTGAACAGCAAGCGGTTGCACTTGGTTTAAATGGCTATGTGAAAAATCTAGCGACGGGCGAAGTTGAAGCGCTGATTATTGGAACTGAAGACGCCATTCATAAAATACTGAAACACAGTCTGGTGGGTCCTTTACGAGCAGACGTAACTAAAATCGATCAGCAAGAAATTCCAATGCATGAATTAGACTATAGCGGTTTTAAAATGATTCGCTAAGTTTGATCACTAGATTGAGTGGGGTTTTGAAAACAGTCTGAATTACTGAACTATATGATTTGACGAATATTTATCGACGTCGAGTGCTTACACGGCTTCGGCCACGAGCCATACCACCTAAGGCATTCAGTACAGCCATTTTACTCATACTACCAGACGCATGCGCATGACAAATTGCGGCAGCCAAAGCATCGGCTGCATCCTGCTGGGGTTTGATGCTTAGGTTCAGAATGCGCATAACCATCATTTGGACTTGTTCTTTATCAGCAGCCCCATAGCCGACCACAGATTGTTTGATTTGACGTGCAGTATATTCAGCGACTTGTAAATCTAAATTGGTTAAAGCGGCAATGGCAGCACCGCGTGCTTGACCTAATTTTAAGGCCGAGTCAGGGTTTTGAGCCATAAATACTTGTTCAACCGCAGCTTCAGTAGGCCCGTGAAACTTTACGATGCGATCAATACCAGCAAAAATACGTTTTAAGCGTTCAGGCATTTCTGTCGTTTCGGTACGAATGGTGCCAGCATCGACAAAACGTAGTTTAGAGCCATCCTTTTCGATGATGCCGTAACCAGTTAAGCGCGACCCAGGGTCAATACCGATAATTAATGACATGTTTGCCCTATTTGCCCTTTAAAAATAAAAATATGCCCATATTGTTACATAAGCGTGTCAAAAAAGCTTGATAGTGATTGAGCAGTTGAACGCAACACCTTAAATTAATTTACTGAGATTTGTTTAATTTTCATGAAATTATTTCTTCTGATTTTAGCAGGCTTGATCCTGGAAGTGTTTGTCTGGATCGGTGTGGGCGACCTCGTCGGCAGCATGTGGTATGTCTTTTTCTGGTTCGTGGCGGCCTTCTTTATAGGGATGAATATTATCCGTAAATATTCATCAGGTCTGATGCCTCAAATGCAGCAAATGCAAGCAGGTCAAATGAGTAATGATCCAGCTTTAACTGGAAATTTACCAAAAATTTTGGCTGGTTTCTTATTGCTGTTACCGGGTCTAATCTCAGATATTATGGCATTACTTATTTTGATTCCACCTGTACAAAATGCCATGAAAGCAGTCATGATGAAAACAATGATGAAGCGTCAGCAAGCCATGATGGAAAAAATGATGGGTGGCATGATGGGCGATATGGGAGGCATGGGCGGTGCTCAAGGTCAGAACCCATTTGCAGATATGATGCGTCAAATGCAAGATATGCAAAATCAGCAATCAGGTCGTGATTCATCCGTTATTGATGGTGAAGCTCGTGAAGTAAACCCAGATGCGAAACAAATTGAACTGAAAGATGTCAATAAAAAATAAGTAACTCAGTATGAAAGGCCGAATGTGTATTCGGCTTTTTTTTTGCGTAAATTTTGATACGGCCTAAAAATAAACCTTGTGTTGCCAACAAAAAAATTGAACAGGCGATATAATCTTCACGTTTTAATTCAAATGAATCAGCTTGCATGTCACTGTTATTCACCATCTGTGCGCTACATTTTGTTGCGCAGTTGAGTCCAGGTCCAGATGTATTATTAATTGCTAAAAGTGCAGCATCAACAACGCGTGCAAATACCTTAAAAATTATTGCGGGGATCTCTGTCGGGATTGTGGTATGGGTCGTTTTAACCTTATTGGGCTTTACGGTTCTGGTTGGGCAATTTCCATGGATACAACAAGTTTTAATGGCTGTTGGTGGATTTTTCTTGGCGAAAATGGGGTGGGCGATGTTTAGTGGCGGGCTAAAAAGTTTAAATCAAACAGCCAATTTAGAAGATGGGCAGGCCTTAAGTCAGCAGAAAACTGAAAATTATTTTTTATTAGGTTTATTTACAAATTTAGCCAATCCGAAAACACTGATCTATTTTAGTAGTGTGTTCTCACTGGCGTTGAGTTCATCAGCCAGTAGTAACCTAAAAGCACAGCTTGCTGTCATTATTCCGATTCAGACCTTTATTGTGTTTAGTTTGTTTATGATGATTATGTCTTTGCCTAAAATTAAAGCACTCTACCAACGGTCAGGTAGTTATATTGATGTGGTTTCAGGGGCGTTATTTTTAATTTTTGCAATTTGGCTGTGGTTCGACGCAATTAGAATGTTCAATCTATAAGGGCAGTGAATATATTGCTGTCAGCAAAGCGAAAGCCAAGTATTAGAACTTGGCTTTTTTATGTGCCAATTTTATTGCTCTGGATTGGTTTGATCTTGGTCTTTGGATGGTGCTGTATTTGATGGATCTTGTGCAACATCGGTGGTTTCAGCATGATCACGATAGCGGTTTGGCTTGAGGGTGGTTTCGGTATTTTCAGAACCTTTGTATGATCGGCTACGATTGGCACGTTCACGTAAACCGCCTTTTTTTATTAACTGCACCATCGTCTAGAACCTCATTGCTATTGTCATAGTTTAAAGAGTTTTTGTTGTGAAGATAAGTAAGCAGAGCAATACAAGCGCATAAAAAAAGCCTGAAATCATTCAGGCTTTCATCATTTTAATTTCTCGCTTTGAATGACTTTAAAGCAACTGGATAATAGTGCTTAAATTCAGCTTAGCTAAAATTTTACACATTGCCAGCTTGTTCATAGGGCTGTATTTGGCTGTTGTAAAAAAAGCTTAATTTTTACCATCTTGCTTGAGTACTTCAAAGATGTTGAGTTGGGTTGTCGCTTCAGTATCGTGCTGTTGCAAATACACTTGAACACTCTTAAATAGAATGGCAACAGCCAAACAACTGAGTATGCAAAATATCCAAAAGCCATATGGGCTACGGATATTATGCGAGCCACATTCGGAACATTCTTTATCGCTTGAAGCTAACACTTTATTGCAACAAGCACAGTGATATTGATAGTGCATTGCTATTCTCCATTTAGTCCAATTTGACCAACATTCTTGTTGTTATTGTCAACCATCAATCCGTGATGATTGTTTTATCTTAATGTGCAAATAAGCTGCTGTACAAGTTTTAAACGGTTTGTTTTGCTCATTATTGTGTAAGTGAAAAGCGTCAGAGAGTTAAATATTTGTTTTATTAATAATTTATAAATGAAACAAGACATGAATTTTCAGTCATAAAAAAAAGCCAGTTCGAAAACTGGCTTTTGCTGTTCTGTCTAAATTGAATTATTGACCAGAGCGGATGATGTAATCAAAAGCAGATAATGATGCTTTCGCGCCTTCACCTGTTGCAATGATGATTTGTTTGTAAGGTACTGTTGTACAGTCACCGGCAGCAAATACACCTTTTACATTGGTTTCGTTACGCTCGTTAATTACGATCTCACCACGGTTTGAAAGTTCAACCGCTGTTTCTTTTAAGAAATCAGTGTTTGGTAACAAACCGATTTGTACAAAGATACCAGCCAATCCAATCGTTTTGATTTCATCAGTTGCACGGTCTTTGTAGTTCAATGCAGTCACTTGTGAACCATCACCAACCACTTCTGTAGACAATGCATTCATGATCACAGTGGTGTTCGGTAAGCTGTTTAACTTATCTTGAAGGACTTGGTCAGCACGAAGCTTAGTATCAAACTCAACTAGCGTTACATGTTCCACAATACCTGCAAGGTCAATCGCCGCTTCTACACCTGAGTTACCACCACCAATCACTGCAACACGTTTACCTTTAAACAATGGACCGTCACAGTGTGGACAGTATGCAACACCACGAGTACGGTATTCTTGTTCACCCGGAACGTTCATTTCTCTCCAGCGTGCACCTGTTGAAAGAATCACTGTTTTAGATTCAAGTTTTGCACCATTCTCTAAAGTCACTTCAACCAAGCCATTGGCTGTTTCATCTGCACCTTTGATGTCAGATACACGTTGCAAGTTCATGATGTCCACACCGTACTCACGTACATGTGCTTCCATTTCAGCAGCAAACTTAGGACCTTGAGTCTTTTGAATCGACGTGAAGTTTTCGATGTCCATGGTATCCATGACCTGACCGCCCATGCGTTCAGCTACGATACCGGTTTTGATACCTTTACGTGCAGCATAGATTGCAGACGTATTACCTGCAGGGCCACCACCAATCACAAGGACATCAAATGCTTCTTTGGCATTTAGCTTTTCAGCATCTTTTGCAGCAGAGTTGGTGTCTAATTTAGCAATGATTTCTTCCAAAGTCATACGACCTTGACCGATGTGGTTGCCGTCTTGGAAGACCATTGGTACAGCCATGATTTTGCGTTCTTCCACTTCGTCTTGGAAGAATGCACCATCAATCATGGTTGCAGTTGTACCTGGGTTGTAAATTGCGATCAAGTTAAGTGCTTGAACCACGTCAGGACAGTTATGGCAGCTTAAAGATACAAACACATCAAAGTCAGTTTTAAGACCTAGACCTTTGATAGTGTTCAGTACTTCGTCAGAAACTTTCGGTGCATAACCTGAAGTTTGTAGCAAAGCTAGAATCAAAGATGTGAATTCGTGGCCCATCGGCAAACCTGCGAAGAATACACGTGGTGTTTCACCTGCTTTTGCAATACCAAAGCTTGGCGCACGGCTGTTGTTACCGTCAAAACGTGCAGTCACTAAATCAGATAAAGCGGCAACTTCAGTTACCAATTCTTTAATTTTGTCTGATTTGTCCGTGCCGTTTAAAGTCGCGACGATTTCAATCGGGCCTTCAAGGCGTTCAAGTAAGGTTTTTAATTGAGCAGAAGTATTTTGATCTAACATTGCTAACGTCTCCAGAGGAGTAAATTTATTTGATGAGAGAATGATAGAACAAACCATTAAATAGGTGAAACGGTTTGTTTTTATAAAATTAATCGGTTTTACAAATCAAGTGATTAAATTTCTTTCTAAATCATAAGAATATACCGATGTGAATCCAGTCAATATTGGGCCGCTATTGAGAAATACAAGTTAAATAGTGGAAAAATAAACGAATTCATCGCGCTTTAAGCAAGACAATGCTAGAGTCAACGCTATTGTATTGAGAACTTTTTTAGGGAAATGGCATGCAGGTTAAACAGGGAATTTATCAGCATTATAAAGGTCAGTTGTATCAAGTCTTTCATGTTGCAACACATAGTGAAACGCGTGAAAAAGTTGTGGTCTATCAGTGCTTGTATGACGACTATTCAATGTGGGTAAGACCATTAGAAATGTTTATGGAAACTGTTGAAATTGATGGTGAAGTAATTCCGCGTTTTAAACTGATCCAAGAAACCCACTGAGCAAATATTTAGTACTTTAATCTTTAAATATGAAAGAAATAACAAAAGGACAGAATCATGAGCATGGATGCAAATTTTAAAAACTATATGCAACAACTCTATGCAGACTTTAGTGCTCACGATGCTGCTCAAAATCACCGACTTGCGCGTTACCGAAATATTGAGCCTGAGTCTGCACTGTTTTTAGCTATGCAAATTCGCTTAAAACAAGCCAAACAGATCTTGGAAATTGGAACATCTACAGGCTATTCCACGCTGTGGTTAGCAGATGCTGCGCAGTCTACACAAGGGCGGGTCGAAACCATTGAAATTGATGCAGCGCGCATTGAGAAAGCTAAACAGCATGCGGAAAATTTAGCTTTATCCGAATACATCGAATTTCATCATGGCGATGCACTGCATTTTTTACAGCATTCAAATCGTCGTTATGATTTCATTTTATTAGATGCAGAACGTGATGCGTATATCGGGTATTGGCCATATTTAGCTGAATTGATACAAGTTCAAAGTGGCGTGTTAATCGTGGATAATGTGCTGTCACATGCCAATGAGGTCGCTGAATTTATCCAACGTGTTGAAGCGGATGATCGTTTTATCAGTACGACATTAAATGTGGGCGCAGGACTCTTTATGGTGACTTGGCGCAACTAAAAATCAGGGCATTCAGCCCTGATTTGATTGAAAATATTTTTTAATTAATAAAAATACTGTTGCTATAGCACCAAGCTCGTAGCGGTTTAACCCTGTAAGCTTACGCGTGAAAAATGTAGATCATATTCTAAATATTTGTGGACAAATGCCGTTTTATCACTACATCGAAGTAAATTATCATAAATAAAAGGTGAAACTGGATAAAAGAGATCCCCAGAACCATTCGCATAAAATATTTTTAAGTAACGTGAAGAAGAACTGTATTTCCAAGAAGTTACAACAGTTGTTGTCATAAGCCACCCCCTTATTGCGTTGTTATAGTCATACTGCAGTTAAAGGTTTATCTCATTTGAAATTAAGATAAATTCGGGGCATGGAGTATTGCAGAATTGTTAAAAAATAATGTTTTATCTCACATTTTTTTCATTTCTTTATCAACTAATTTGATAAAAATAATGCCAGTTCAGAGAAATGCCATAAGCGTCATTCTCACTTGTTGGTGTCGGGGGAGTTAAAAACTACGGCATTGTTCTGATTTATTGCCTTTGACTTGGTTGTTACTGCCATTAATTGAAAAAGCATTTTCAAGACAAATCAAATTACCTGCGATTTCATTATTATTTAGAACAATATTGCCGTTATTTTTCTTTAATTTCAGGTCGCCTGAAATTTGGTTATTGAGGAGTTGGATGTTTTTCCCTGTCGTAAAATCGACATTGCCACTGATATTGTTATGATTGGCAATGATCTTGGTAAAATTTTTATTCGATTCAATATTGCCTTTGATATGGTTGTCATGCAGTTCAACACTTGCGCCATTTTCTAAAATAACATTGCCATGAAGAATTAAACCTTCAAGCTGACAATTTTTTTTGACTTTAATATCTTCACGAATACTTTGGTTTTTAATTTCACCTTCGCAGTTCACGGCAGCAAAAGTTGTAAACGAACATAAAATTAAAATGATCGAGACGAAATATTTTTTCATGGGCTTACATCTTCCTGAAATAAGCAATTGACCTAAAACTCATGTTAAAAATACTGAAATACTGGCAAAGATGTAAGCCTAGACACTCGGGTTTGCGGCGCATTTTTATTATATTTGTGTAAGCTCTAACTTGATGAATATCTACAGATATGTGGAATGTGCTTGAGCGTTAAAGTTGTAGGAATAAAGTGTGAACTGCGTAGGGTATATAGAGGTACATACTCTCCAATAATAGGCATAAAAAAACCACGCTAAAAGCGTGGTTTTTGAATCAGTTCAATCTAATACAGATTAGATTTTACCAACTAGGTCGATTGAAGGAGCAAGAGTTGCGTCGCCTTCTTTCCATTTAGCTGGGCAAACTTCGCCTGGGTGAGCGTGTACGTATTGAGCTGCTTTAACTTTACGAAGAAGTTCTTGAGCATCACGACCGATACCACCAGCGTTGATTTCAACGATTTGGATTTTACCTTCTGGATCGATAACGAAAGTACCACGATCAGCAAGACCGTCAGCTTCGATTAATACGTCAAAGTTTTTAGCAAGAGTCCAGTTCGCATCACCAACCATTACGTATTGGATTTTTTTGATTTCTTCTGAAGAATCGTGCCAAGCTTTGTGAGTGAAATGAGTGTCAGTAGAAACTGAGTAGATTTCAACACCTAGTTTTTGGAATTCTGCATAGTTGTCAGCAAGGTCACCAAGTTCAGTTGGGCAAACGAAAGTGAAGTCAGCTGGGTAGAAGAATACAACAGACCATTTACCTTTAAGATCAGCTTCAGTTACTTCGATGAATTGACCATTTTGGAATGCTTGTGCTTTAAACGGTTTAACTTCAGTATTAATTAAGCTCATCATTGTCTCCATGATTGAGGTTTGTTTTTGATTTCCAATAGGGTACAGAAATTTTTCTTATTGCTGAAATAGTATTTTTACATAACTAATATCGGAAAATCCGAATTAGTACACTCCAGAACTATTTCAGCAATAACGATTATTTATCATTATTTCATTCGATATAAGCCATATCAATGCCATATAAAGTTGAAAGTAAAATGACAAAATCATCTTTTCAAAGTCTGTAACTAACATGATGCTTGTGGCATAAGATTTCAAGGGTGATCTCTAAAAAAGTTATAAAAAATATTTCAAATTATAGAATTTGTTCATATAAGATGGCATGAACATAAAATGACTCCAGATTTGATCAGGTGCTTAGTCAATTTTTTCGTATCATTGCCATTCTCAGTCTTGCACTTGCATCACTATGTATTCTTAAAGTTGAAGACACAGGTACAAATTTATGTATCTATGAATACTTGCAACCTCAAAAAGCGACCTATTTTAATGAACTATTAGGAACTTCATCAGATGATCCTACGCTATTGAGTAGCATGGGAATCGTTGGAATCTTCTTTTTTTTCCCACTGTTGCTATCATTTAGACGTGCTTGGTATGTGGTTATATTATGGCTATATGCGATTTTTCAATTCATCATCATTTTAATGATAGAAACTGCTTCAATTTCAAAAATTATCTATGACAGTATTGTTTATTGTCATAATGGTTGGTTGTTCGCATGGGTGATCGGGCAGTGCATATTTATTGTTTTTAGTTTCGTTTACATTTTCTATGGCACTGAAACTAATGTATAAAGCTTTCAAATGGATTGGCTTGAGTTGCCTATTCTAGTCAGCATGTGGCTTTATTATTCTGTACTGGATGAATCAAGAATGTGCTTTCATTTCAAGGTGCTAGCCCGAATCAAATTAATTATTATGCTGAAATGAATGGTTATTCATCGGATGAACCTCTTTTATTTATTTTTATTGGGTAGATTTGCATTTTATTTTCAATTTTTTTGTGCTTAGCAAAATCTGTTCATCATTTCTTGATCATCACTTTCACTTTATTGATGTTTTTAATTGTGCCATTGAGTATATTCTATACAGTGTCATTTTATCAGCCATTACATGGCAGTATTGAAGCATGTGGCAATTATTGGCTATTGGCCGCAATTTTAGTTTTTTATCATTTTATTCTGTTCGGCTTTACCTATTGGTTTCAGGCACGCAAAAAATAGATTCATCTTTCACTATTTTTACATACAGCGTAAAATATTCGGTTCTATTTTAATTATTAGGATAATGCATCTGTGCCAAGTCAGTTAAATGTCGATCAATTGGTCATGGTTCGTGATCGCCATCGCTTAAGTCGGCTGAAAAAAGGCAAAGAAGCCAATCCTGAAAAATTTCAAGATTTGTTTGAAAAGTCGAATGCGAAAGTGCGCGAACGGATTGCCCGCATTCCCAATATTAAATTAAATCAAGACTTACCTGTTACGCAGTATGCGGACAAACTAATTGAAGCGATTCAAAAGCATCAAGTGATTATTGTGGCAGGTGAAACGGGTTCGGGTAAAACCACACAGTTGCCTCAAATTGCCATGCTTGCAGGTCGTGGTTTAACAGGTTTGATTGGCCATACTCAACCCCGTCGACTAGCAGCGCGTAGTGTTTCGCAACGTATTGCAGAAGAAGTGGGCGAAAAGCTGGGGGAGTCGATCTCCTTTAAAGTTCGTTTCAATGAACAAGGTTCACAAGATTCCATCGTTCGATTAATGACCGATGGTATTTTATTGGCTGAACTGGCCAATGACCGATTCTTAAATAAATACGACACGATTATTATCGATGAAGCGCATGAGCGTTCGCTAAATATTGACTTCATCATGGGCTATCTCAAACAGCTCTTGCCACGTCGTAAAGATCTCAAAGTCATTATTACTTCCGCGACATTAGACGTAAATCGCTTCTCGAATTACTTTGATGGGGCACCTATTTTTGAAGTCGAAGGTCGAAGCTTCCCTGTAGAATTGCGTTATCGTCCGATTTCAGAGCTGAGTATTGTTGGCAGTGATGACGATGAGTTTGATGATTTTGAAGAAAATCTACCGCGTGCCGTTGTTTCGGCAGTAGAAGAATGTTTTCAAGATGCACAGGAAAAAGGTCATCCTGAACATGCGGACATTTTGATTTTTGCCAGCACTGAACAGGAAATTCGTGAGTTACAGGAAACACTGCAAAAGTTTGGGCCACGACATACCGAAGTTTTACCTTTATATGCTCGATTGGCTTTGGCAGAACAGCAAAAGATTTTCAATCCATCAGGCGGTGGGCGACGGATTATTATTGCCACCAACGTGGCAGAAACTGCCTTAACTGTGCCAAATATTCGCTATGTAATTGATAGTGGCTTTGCACGGATATCCCGTTATAACTATCGCTCACGTGTACAGCGTCTACCAATTGAGGCTGTATCACAGGCGGCAGCAAATCAGCGTAAAGGTCGTTGTGGTCGTATTGCACCGGGTGTGTGTATTCGACTGTATTCAGAAGAAGACTTTATGAGTCGTCCTGAATTTACCGAACCGGAGATTAAACGAACCAACTTGGCCTCGGTTATTTTGCAAATGCAAAGTTTGGGCTTTGGTGAATTAGAAGACTTCGATTTTATTGAGCCGCCAGATCATCGTTTGGTGAATGATGGTCGTAAGCTGTTAATTGAATTAGGTGCTTTAAAAGAAAAATCGGCGTATGTACCGCAAGTTGCTTCGGAAAACCAAGCAAAACAAGGCACAAAACATGCGAATAATAAAAATGGTGCTTTAACCAAAATTGGTCAGCAAATGGCGAAAATGCCGATCGACCCACGTCTTGCAAGGATGATTTTGGGTGGAGCGCATTTTGGTGTATTAAATGAAGTCTTAATTATTGTCGCTGCTTTAGCGGTACAAGATCCACGTGAACGTCCTGCGGATAAACAAATGCAGGCCGATCAGAAACATGCCTTGTTCCGTGAAGCTGACTCGGATTTCTTGTTCTATATCAAATTATGGGAAGCTCTAGTCGCAAATCGTGACATGAGTGAAAATAAGCGTCGAACCTTTGCACGCAACCATTTCCTCAGTTGGTTACGCCTCCGTGAGTGGAAAAAAACACATGAGCAATTGGTGGATTTGGCTCAGGGCTTAAAACTGTCCTTTAATGAAAAGAAAGCCAATTACGAAAATCTGCATCGTGCGCTTTTAACAGGGTTGCTTTCATTTATTGCCAATAAAACAGATGAACGCAATGTATTCATGGCGGTGCGTCAGCAAAAGGCACGTATTTTCCCTGCATCAACTTTGCATAAAACCAATACACCTTGGGTCATGGCTTTTGAGATGGTGGAAACCTCTCAGGTATATCTTCGTACATTGGCGAAAATTGAACCTGAATGGATTTTATTGGCTGCTGGCGATTTATTGAAGCATCATTATTTTGAGCCGCATTGGTCGAAAAAAGCTGGTGTGGTGAATGCTTATGATCAAATTTCTTTATTTGGTTTGATTATTGAGCCACGTCGTCAGATTAATTATGAAAAAGTGGATCATCCGGCGGCGCATGAAATTTTCCTACGCGATGCGTTGACGACGGGACATTTGGGTATTACGCCGCCGTTCTTAAAACACAATTTATTAAAACTCGAAGAAGTTGAGCGTGTTGAAGATAAACTGCGTCGTCGTGATTTGGTAGTGGATGAGGAAACCATTTACCAATTTTATGCTGCAAAAGTGCCTGAAGAGGTGGCAAGTCGTCGTAGTTTTGAAGACTGGCGTGCAACTGTAGAACCTAAAAATCCACGGTATTTATTTATCGATGATGATTCGCTTTGGATGAATGACCGTCCAACGACCCAGCAATTTCCAGACTACCTACGAAATGGTGAACTGCGTTTGGCTGCAAGTTATCGTTTTGACCCAAGTCATGATGAAGATGGCGCAACGGTCAAAATTCCAGTTCAAGCTTTGCCGCAAGTGGATGAAAATATTTGGTCATGGGGTATACCTGGTTGGCGACAAGACCTGATTGAAGCTTTACTTAAAGCATTGCCAAAAGATAAGCGCCGTCACTTGGTGCCAATACCTGATACAGCGCGTAAATTGATGGATCGTGTCGATGCCGTGCATTTGCGCGAGCATATTTTTAGTTTCTTGGCGTTCCAACTGCGTGGTGAGCAAATCACAGATAAGGACTTTTCTTGGGAACGTGTTGAGCAATATCTACTGCCTTTAATCAAAGTCATTGATGAAAAAGGCCGTGTGATTGAGCAAGGTCGTGATCTAGATGAACTCAAAGCACGCTGTCGTACAGAAACTCATAGCCCAGTCAAACAGTTAAAAGGTGAGTTTAAAACCTTCCCTGATAATTTTGTGTTCGAAGCATCACAAAAAGTCACGGGTGTGGTGGTGAAACAATACCAAGCGCTTGTTCCAGTCAAAGGCTTTGCAGAGTTGGATGCCAAAGACGAATCTGGTGTGGTGATTCAGACTTTCAATGACCAATTTGAAGCAGTCAAACAACACCGCGAAGGGATCATTCGTTTGGTTCATATGCAGTTGGGTGACTTAGTTCGTCAGTTGAAAAAACAGATTTCTAAACCCTTGGCATTGGCTTATTCACCGCTAGGTGACAAAGCCAAACTAGAGCAAATGTTAGTTTATGCCACACTTCAGCTTGCAATAAATGAGCTACCTGTCAATGTGCAGGAGTACCAAAACCTGATTTTAAATGTAAAGAAATCTTTCTTAACCCATGGGCAACAAGCATTAGCCGTTTTAACTGAAACCTATATTCAATGGCAGGATATACGTCGGAAATTGTTGGTTTTAGATGATTCTGTGTTTGGAAAGAACGTTGATGACATTGAAGATCAACTCGATTTGATGCAACTTTCAGATTTCGTTTATGGCAAAACTTCCGATGTGTGGCTCGAATTTCCAAGATATTTGAAGGCATTAGTCTTGCGTTTAGACCGCTTGCCAAATAACCTACAAAGGGACAATTCTGCCATTGATCAAGTTGACCCATGGATGGAAAAATTATTTAAGTTTAAAAATGACACTCGCCTTAAAGAATTGTATTTCATGGTTGAGGAGTTACGCATCTCTATTTTCTCTCAACCAATGAAGACCAAGATGCCAATTTCTCCATCCCGCTTGCAAAAAGTATGGGATAAGCTCGGAATCAGTTAAGATATAGGTATTTTCTAAAAGGAGTTTTACATGGGCATCCGCATTACGGGTACAGGTCTTTATCATCCAGAAGACGTAATTACTAACGAAGAGTTAGTGGAAGCTTTAAATGCTTATGTGGAACAGTACAACAGTGATAATGCTGAAAAAATTGAAGCCGGTGAGCTAGAAGCGCGCCGTGGTTCAAGTGCAGAATTTATCGAAAAAGCATCTGGCGTAAAAGCACGTTATGTTGCTGAAAAAAGCGGTATTTTAGATCCAAAACGTTTACGCCCAGTATTGCATGAACGTTCAAATGATGAATTGTCTATTCAAGCGGAATGGGGCGTAGCTGCTGCAAAGCAAGCGATGGAAAATGCGGGTGTGACTGCTGAAGACATCGATGTTGTGATCTTGTCATGCTCTAATATTCAACGTGCATATCCAGCCGTTTCAATTGAAATTCAAACTGCGTTGGGTATTCAGGGTTATGCCTATGACATGAACGTTGCATGTTCAGCTGCAACTTTTGGTATCAAGCAAGCCTATGACGCGATCAAATCAGGCGCTCGTCGCGTGTTATTGGTAAACGTTGAGATCACATCTGGTCACACAGATTTCCGTATGCGTGACTGTCACTTCATCTTTGGTGACGTTGCAACGGCTTCGATCATTGAAGAAACTGAAACCAAAGCTGGTTTTGAAGTGTTGGATATTGACCTGTTTACTCAGTTCTCAAACAACATTCGTAACAACTTCGGTTACTTAAATATGAGTGAAGTCGATGCTGACATCGACAACAACCGTTTCCGTCAAGACGGTCGTAAAGTATTTAAAGAAGTGTGTCCATTAGTGGCGAAAATGATCACTAAGCAATTGGATGACAATAAAATTGCGGCAACAGATGTAAAACGCTTCTGGTTACACCAAGCAAATGCCAGCATGAATGAATTGATTCTGAAACTGGTTGTGGGTAAAGAACATGCTCAGCCAGACCTTGTGCCAATCATTCTTGATGAATTTGCCAATACTTCATCAGCAGGTGTCATTATTGCATTGCACCGTACTGCGAATGAAGTAAATCATGGCGAATATGGCGTACTTTGCTCATTTGGTGCAGGCTACTCAGTAGGTTCTGTACTTGTTCAAAAACATGATGCTGCCTAAGGTCAGCACATTTGCAGGTTGAACATGATGCAAAATGGATAAAGCGTTTAAGCGCTTTATCCCGCATGTATTTCACGCCAACATTTTTAGGCGCTGAATACATCGATGCATCTAAACCTGCAATGTATGTAGGGAATCATACAATTTACGGTGTGCTCGATTCACCGTTGATTATTGATTATCTCTACAATGAACATAAAGTGGCTGTGGTCAGTATTGCTGATCATAGCCATTTTTATTTGCCCGGTTGGCGTGGCATGGTCAAAAAGTTCGGTGCAGTCCAAGGCATTCAGGACTATGTCAGAACAGTGATGCAACAAGGTTATTCCATTTTAGTTTTTCCCGGTGGTGGTCGAGAGGTTTTGAAGCGAAAAGGCGAAGCCTATCAACTGATTTGGAAGCAACGTTATGGCTTTTTAAAACTGGCGCAAGAATTTAATTATGATATCGTGCCTTTTGCCGCTTTAGGTGGAGATGAAGTCTTTGAACTGGGTTTTGATGCCAGTGTGATTATTGAACATCGTTGGTTTAAACAACTATTAAAAATACAAAAAATCGATAAATTATTACGTCATGGTGATGTGATTCCGTCTTTACCCAAACGTATTATCCCCAAGCGCATTCCATTCTATTTTCAATTTTTACCCCGTCAAAGTTTGAGTCATATTCAGAGTGTGGAGGATTTAAAGCTCTATCGAGAGGCACTACAACAAGATATTTACAATGCGATAGAACAGCTCAAAAGAATCCGTGCAGAACAACATTCTACAAATCAATAATAGTGACTACTCTTCAACTTCATCCATTTTTATTCGTCACAGCTCAAAATCATGGTGAATTTTGTCACAACAATAGCTTTTAGATTTTTTTTATTGAACGCCTTTGTATTGACCTTTTGTACAGCTATTTGGCTGATTAATGGCAGTAGTCGGAGCATTAAACTTTGACTATAGTGAAGGTTGAAAAATAATCAACGATCGTTAGGGCGGAAGATGGAAAAGAAAAGCTTGACCCCGCAGCTAGAGCATATTGCTCGGCAACTTATTCGAATATCTCCAAGTTTAAAGCAGTTGTATCAAGAGCAAATGGAACTTGCTACAGCACTCAATTCACAAAATATCTTTAAAATTGAACAAGAGCAGCACCGCATTCAACTGTGTAATGGACTGTGTACCTTACAACTACAAAGTCGTGAATCGATTGGATATCAGTTTCCTAGAAGTCCGTTTAGACCCATCAAAATTGCTGAATTGCATTCGACAGTGCCATGTATTGAGGCAATAGAAGATTTCTTATTTCATGAATTGTATTTTTTTACTGGCGACCTAAAGCCGCAACATTCACTCTTGCTCAGAGAAAAAGCACAGCAATTTAGACAATTGATCTTACAGTCGATTTTTCAACATCTAAATGGGCCAGCGCGTGTTCAACAGTTTTTAGCACAGATGACAGCAGTTGAAGCGCAAATTTTTGATCAGTTGATGCAAGAGCAGCAGATTTATCAGACACCGCTATTGCGAACGTATATCGAATGCCAAATCTGTCTACCACATTGGTTGATGCAAAAGATTGAGCAGATGTTCGCACTCAACTCACTTACAGAAGCTGAAATATTGCCGATACAGCTCTTGATGGATAGTTTGGACGAGATTTGTTTTGCTACAGCACAATTTTTAGATCCAACGATTTACCGGATCATGAGTTTGAGTTATGAAGATCGGTTCAATTTACAAGAATTAAATGAACATATAGAAGATATTATTTTGTTGCTCGACCATGCATATGAGCGCCCCAATTTGCTGGGTTTTATTCGTTTGATGCATCGGGATGTTTGGGCAGAGCAGGACATATTAAGCCATAGCAATTTTGTGCAAGCCACAGCTATTTGGCAAAAAAAATGTGGAAAACTCCCTTTACTCGATAACAATCGTGCAGTGCGATGGATGTTCAAGCAGTCAGCCGAAGTATTGGATTGGCTGAGTCGTAATTTTCAACACAGTAATGTACGAGTGACTGTGACGGCATTAAGTTTTGTCGATACACAGCAAATGCATCCCACATTGATTCTTGCGACCTTACAACATTTTCAATTTGTTGCAGCGCGCTTATTTATTCAAAATTGCCATACGATTGCGCATGAACATGATTGGTTTAATCATGAAAAAAATCTGCAGTTTGTTTTACAGCGAAAATATCAGCAGCATGATGACCATCGTGTAGTGATCAGCCCATCGATTTTGTATTTAGATGAGTGGTTGATCTTAATGCGACAGGTGTTAGGCGCGGAGGATCAGGCCATAAAAAAAGTCTATCTACCCTTGAGCCGTATTATGCAGGCCTATCTGCAACATTTAGTACGTTGTACGCAGCAATTACCACAGGCTTTGATGGATTATATCCGTCCAGAAACCCAAGAAAATCGCCAGTTTTTAAGTATGTTACGACAGCATAAAATTCAACTGCAGGATTTTCGAAATTTATTTTATTTAAAGCATGCTAATTTAAGAGTATCTGTATTTGATGCCTATGTGCGTGATTATGTCAGTGCGACTTATTCTACAGGTCATACAGTCCCTAAAAATATTACCTGGAATGGGGTCTTTCATCAGGCGGTGTATTGGCATGCTAAGCAACAAAAGCAAGAAGTGTTAACTCAATTAAAACGTCAATTTACGACAACGGTTTGGCAGCCATTTACAACAGAAGACAAAATATATTTTCAAGAGTGGGTCTTTGAAGAATTAAAAACCATCGATCGAATTATTGATGAATCTATTCACTTTAAACATTGTTTGGCATCAAGTTATAGCGCCAGTATCATTGCAAGAGTATATGTAGCTTTTCATATGTACCATCCCATTTTGCATGTATCGATGACTTTGGGCTGTCATGTGCAAAACCACATTTTGGTTTTTGATCAACTCGAGTATTCAAATAATACCCAAGCAGAAATAGAAAAAGTAAATATCGCCAAAGAATTTTTAAATAGGTTCAATAGCTTAAAGTAAGATTGGCGAAATACGGATTTAGTAAACTGTGTTGTGCGCTTAACTTTTGAGTCAAAAATCGTTAGGCTATAGCCGTTCTTTTACGGTATAGGTCTTATGAAACAAGAAACTGCACTAAAGCTGCTCAAAGCAGGCGAAAATGTGTTTTTAACAGGTTCGGCTGGTGCAGGTAAAACTTATACTTTAAATCAGTACATCAATTATCTAAAAGCGCGCAAAGTGCCGGTGGCAATTACGGCTTCTACAGGGATTGCTGCAACCCATATGAATGGCATGACAATTCATACATGGGCAGGGATTGGGATTAAAGATGCGATTTCCGAAGATGAGTTAAAGCGCTTAAAAGAACGTAAATATTTAAAAGAGCATTTGGAAAATGCCCAAGTTTTAATCATCGATGAAATTTCGATGTTGCATGCCAAGCAATTAAACTTGGTGAATAAAGTTTTAAAATTTTTTAAAGACAGTGAAGATGCTTTTGGGGGGATTCAAGTCATTGTTGCAGGTGACTTCTTCCAGTTACCCCCTGTGGGACGCAAAGGTGAATTAAACCGTGACAAGTTTTGCTTTATGTCTGAGGCATGGGTAGAAGCGAAGTTTCGCGTGTGTTATTTGACCGAACAACATCGTCAGGGTAATGACTATCTCAATGATATTCTAAATGCGATTCGTGCTCAGCAAATTACGGGCGATCATTTGCATGCTTTAAGGCAGACAAGTTCACAAAATATAGGTGAAACCTTTACGCGCTTGTATACCCATAATATGGATGTAGATAGTATTAACTATAAACATCTAAATGAAATTGAACAGGAATCTCGCCAGTTTGATGCCCAATGTGATGGTAATGATAAACTGATCGAAACCTTAAAATCTTCAGTGCGTGCGCCGGAAACTTTGACCTTAAAGAAAAATGCCAAAGTGATGTTTGTAAAAAACAACTTTGACGTGGGCTATATCAATGGCAGCCTCGGTGAAGTGATAGGTTTTGAAGAAGATGATGAATATGGCATCTTGCCTAAAGTAAAACTCACTGATGGCACGACCTTGGTGGTAGAACCTGAAACATGGTCTGTCGATAATGATGATGGTAAAACCATTGCCAGTTTCCAACAAATTCCACTGCGTTTGGCCTGGGCGATTACCATTCATAAATCTCAAGGGATGACCCTTGCAGCGGCTGAAATTAACTTGACGCATACTTTTGAGAAAGGTCAGGGTTATGTGGCATTGTCGCGTTTAAAAACATTAGATGGTTTGCGTTTACTTGGTTTTAATGAACAAGCCTTAGAACTCGACAGTTTGGCCATTAAAGCCGATCGACGCTTTCAGGAACTCTCTGATGAAGCGGAAACCAATTTTGCAGAGGCTGATTTAACAGTACAACATAAAGCCTTTATTCGTCATTGTGGCGGAACACTGAATGAAGTGGAAATCGAGCGCAATGAAAAGAAAATTGCCAAAACTGGTGCGAAACAAAGCTTTGCCACAGCGACTTTAGATCAAACTCGTGAATTGTTTGAGGAAGGTTATGAAATTCAAGATATTGCAGTGGAGCGTGGTTTAACACCAGCCACCATTATTAACCATTTGGCTCGTCTGCAAAAAGAGCAAGGTTTAGATATATCGGTGGCACATCCGGGAGAAGACGTGGTTGAGCAGGTGCGTAAAATTTATAAACGTTTGGCGAAACGACAAGACCCAGCACATTATAACGATGACGGCACGGTTAAGCTGCGCCCAATTGTGGAGTTGACCAGTCCACGCATGGGATATGATCAAGTTCGTTTGGCTTTATTATTTGTGGAATAACACATTCTTTGGATTACATACATTTAAAGCCAGATTGATCAATCTGGCTTTTTTAATAAGGGCATCGTGTTTATTTTCATCCTTTGCATCTGCTTAAAAACGATGAATTGGTGATTAAAGTTCCAAATAAAACTTTAAATGAATAAAATTTAATAAAATAATGATAAGGTGAGTATAATTCATTAATGCTTTGCGAAAAATATTCGATTGCAAAGTTGCTCCCAAGTTTAGTTGAGAACAATCATGTTGGAATTACGCCATCTCAAAACCTTATTGGCACTCAGAGAACACGGTTCTTTGGTCGCTGCATCTAATGATCTGTGTTTAACGCCTTCTGCTCTTTCACACCAGCTGAAAGAGCTAGATCATTGGTATGGGGTTGAGGTGGTAAACCGACGCACACGTCCTGTTACTTTTTCGAATGTTGGGCAACGTTTACTACGCCTTGCTGATGATATTTTGCCGCAAGTTCAAATTGCGCAATCGGACATTACACGGATTGTGCATGGTCAAACCGGCCGAATTATTTTTTCTTCAGAATGTCATAGTTGCTTTGACTGGCTGATGCCGTTATTGAATGTCTACCGTCAGCAATACCCTGATGTAGATTTGGACTTTGCTTCTGGCTTTGAAGCCAATCCGCATGAACTATTACAAACAGGCGAGTTTGATCTTCTGATTACGGCAGACCCAATCAATTTAAAAGGTGTAGAATATTTCCCAATCTTTGAATATGAGTCTCGTTTGGTATTGTCCAATACACATCCATTGGTTCGTGCGACAAATGTGACTGTTCAAGAATTAGCAGAAGAAACGCTGATTACCTATCCGGTCGATAAACATCGTTTAGATATCATGGCAAAATTATTTTTACCGGCCAATATTCAGCCTAAACACGTCCGTACTACAGATTTGACCCAGATGCTGATTCAGTTGGTTGCAAGTGGTCGTGGTATTGCGGCATTACCAGATTGGGTGGTAAATGAATATGAACAAAAAGGTTGGGTGACCTCTCGACGTTTAGATTGTGTTTCACCTGAAGGTTTAAGACGGACCTTGTACGCAGGCTATCGTACCGAAGAGGCTGAAAAAAGCTATTTTGAAGGCTTCCTAAAACAGTTGGCGAAATTCTCACAAAAGCGCAATCAATATTATTCCAACTAAGGGGGATCTATGACTCAGAGTCTTTTTGTATACGGGACATGACGTCTAGGTCAGCCCAATGCTCACGTGATGGATCGCATTGGTGGCGTGTGGAAGAAAGGTGTGGTGTGGGGTGAATTAGAAGATAAAGGCTGGGGGCGGCGATGGGCAGTCCGGGCATTCGTTTATCGAAGGCAGGTCATGCGATTGAAGGCTATGTTTTTATCTCTGAAAACTTAGCCGCACATTGGGCGGCTTTAGATGAATTTTAAGGGGCTGAATATCAACGTGTGGCTGTCGATGTGCAACTGGAAGGCGGAGAATGGATGCAGAGTGAAATTTACGCGTTGGAATAATATCCAGGGGAGAGTCGGAAAATACGTGGGTCATCCAAACATCATGACTTTCCCCAACCTTCGATATGTGTATCGATGATTCTGCATGCTCTGTTGTTTCCTTGAGTGCATTTTCTTTCGAAGAGTAGTATTTGAAAGAGTTGTATCTAAAGTGCTTGAATGCACAGAAATCACTTTAAGATTGCTATACAAGTGGATGAATAATTTTTAGAATTGGGCTGTATCTCACATTGAACCCTGTTTGAACTCAATCATGCCCAATTCTATAGAACCATCACCAACTCAACTCATGTCTGTGATTCAAACGCAGACAGCTATTGCCAAACTGGGTTTAGATCTAAATGCAGTGATGACCGTGGTCGCAGAACAGGCGCAGCAGATTACACATGCTAAAGGTGCAGTTGTAGAGTTGGCTGAAGATGGTGATATGGTCTATCGTGCAGTGTCTGGCGGGGCGAGCCATTTACTGGGTTTAAGACTACATATTGAAAATAGCTTATCGGGGCTATGTATCGCGCAAAAACAAACACTGTATTGCCAAGATTCGGAAACAGATGCACGGGTAGATCGCGTGGCATGTCAACGTGTTGGATTGCGTTCGATGGTTGTGGTGCCATTGATTCATTGTGATGAAGGTGTCGGTGTTTTAAAGATTTACTCTGACCAAGTCGATGCCTTTCAGGAAGCCGATTTACATATATTAAGTTTGATGTCTGAGTTGATCGCTGCGGCGATGTACCATGCGACACGTTTCGGTGCGACAGAGCTATATAAATTGGCGACGCAAGATAGCTTAACCGGCTTAGCTAATCGGGCTTTGTTTGTCGACTTTTTACGCCAAGGGATAGAAATAGCACGTGCGCAGAAAAAAGTGTTGGGTATCTTGATGATTGATATGGATGGTCTGAAGCCGATTAATGATCAGTTTGGACATCGCATTGGGGATGCTGCACTGAAAGAAATTGCACAGCGCATTTTGCGTGAAACACGTCAAGATGACTTGGTTGCACGCTTGGGTGGTGATGAATTTGCTGTGATCTTAACCAATATTGCCAACTTAGAACGTGCGCAAACGGCGATGAATCGAATCGCAGAAAGTTGCGGACTGCCGTTTGCATTTGAGCAAATGAGCTTGAAAATTGGTGCCAGTATAGGCATGGCTTTATTTCCAGAAGATGCTCAATCTATCGATCAATTGGTCGAAATGGCTGATTTAAAAATGTACGCCAATAAGCGTGAACGGAAACAAATCAATCCTGAATAACTCACTGCCTAAATATCTCACTGCTTAAATAATTCACTCATAGTTATGCAGGTAAATTCGTTCACTACCTTCATATTATCTAAAGTATCGCAAAACGTTTTGATGAAAACTTGTCCTGTCTCAAACAAATGCGGATGACATGACTAAGTATCGTTGTTTAATTTGAATCAAAGTACGCTTCGAATGTGACGGTGTAACATCATTTAGTAATTGAAAAATCATCTAAGGTCATTTGTTTTTTGACTCAAAATAATATTTTGAATTGTTAAGCTGTGCACTATTGCATGGCGAAAAGAGCATGACAATTCAATGAAAGGGATGTCAAAAGATTTATTCATTATTGCGGCAGGTTTTATTGCTGCAATGCATATCGGGAAACTACCGCCCGCAATACCTGTATTACAACAGCAACTCGGCATTAGCTTTATTCAGTCTGGTTTATTGCTCTCACTAGTACAGGGTGCAGGAATGTGCTTTGCATTGTTGATTGGTAGTTATATCCAAAAAATTGGATTTAAACTGTGTATCTTATTGGGCTTAAGTCTATTGACGATAGCAAGTGCATGGGGGAGCTTTGCACAAAGCTTTGATGTCTTGTTGCTACTGCGTGTCATAGAAGGATTTGGCTTCTTATTGGTGACACTCACAGGGCCTGCATTTATCCGTCAGCTTGTACCGCTACAGCACATCAGCGCAAAGATGGGACTGTGGAGTGCTTATATGGGCGGAGGTATGGGGATAGCATTATTGGTTGCGCCATTTCTAATTGCTCAATATGGTTGGAGTGTGGTTTGGCTCAGTTTCGCTATGATTACTGCAGCATTACTACTCTGTATCGCCATGTTTATTCCTCAGCCTAATGTGGCGCTGAATACAACACCTATTATTGGTCTCATTAGAGATACTTTGAAACATCCTGCAGCATGGCTTTTGGCGCTCATTTTTGGGACATATGCAGGGCAGTGGTTTGCATTGGTAGGCTTCTTACCGATGATTTATGCTCAAAACCAAATTTCAGCAGAGCTGGCGGGTGCTTTAACAGCCAGTGTTGCCGTTGCGAATGCTGTGGGCACATGGGGTTGCGGACTGTTATTACAGCGTGGTTTTCAAGCTAAAACTTTAGTCCAACTGGGTTTTGCTGTTTTAATCATTTGCTCCTTAGGATTTTATCTCTTTAAAGATGCGTTACCGTTTTTACTGCAATATTTAACGGTGTTTAGTTTTTCGCTTTTTGGGGGCTTGGTTGCTGCAACGGTCTTTGCACAAGCACTGCATTTTGCACCTTATCCTGCGGCAATTAGTACGACGGTCGGCATGATTTTACAATGCTCTGCCATATCACAATTTGTTCTGCCTCCTGTGATTGCCACTGTGGTTTCACAAACTGGAACGTGGTTTTGGGCGGGTATATTGATGTCAGCATTATCATTCGTTGGAATCATGCTTAGTCGACGTTTATTTCAAATGCAGTATGGCTCAAATTAAAATTTTGTTAAACCGCTATGTCAGCAACGGCCTTATTGTTTAATCCCAATCAGTAGCGACAAGATGCCTGCTGCAATGAGTGGGCCGACAGGTACACCACGCAGCATGGCAACACCTGCGACTGTCCCAATTAATAGTCCGGCAACTACATCTGGCTGATTGGACATCAGTTTGACACCACGTCCGCCTAGCCATGCGACAAAGATGCCAATGGCGATTGCGACGAGGGATTTCCAACTTAAAAAGGATTTTAAAATTGAATCGCCGGGTATTTTCCCGCTTGCGATCGGCGTGAGTACGCCAATGGTTAAAATAATAATGCCAATGTTTAAGCCATATTGTTGCAGATAGGGGAAAAATTCACTCAAAGGCGTGATGCGGAAAACAATCAAGACACCTGCAGCTATGGTGATCGCTGTATTGTGGCTAAAGATGCCACAAGCCAATAACACCAATAACACGATCAGATTTAAATCCAACTGAGACATAGGATATTCGTGAGAAACTTCAATAAATAATCAATAGTGTAGCGCAGAAACATTAAAAACTGGCGTTCAAGATCATTTCCGCTATTTTTCCTGCAAGTTGGCTCGTTGTTCAGTATAAAATAGCAATATATGGTGTTTATTAGGTTGTTCTATGTTTTTGGATAAAATGCTGCAATCACAAGGTTTTGGTTCGCGTAAATATTGCCAACAGTTGATTAAAAATGGTGCGGTCGAAATACACGGTGAGATTGTAGATAATCCAAAGCAAAAACTGGACTTAAATGATTTAACTTACAGTGTGCATGGACAGGACTATACCTATCGTGAGCATGTTTACATCGCGTTAAATAAACCCCAAGGTTATGAATGTTCGCATCAGGCAACCCATCATTTTAGTGTTTTTGAATTATTTGATGATGTGCTGTTAAATCGTGGTTTGCAATGCGTCGGGCGGCTGGATCAAGACACCACTGGACTGTTGCTGCTCACGGATGATGGTCAATATCTACAAGCGCTGACACACCCTAAAAAGCATGTTGCCAAAGTATATTCGATGCATACCGCAGATCCTGTGACACCTGAGCAAATACAACAATTAGAACAAGGCGTGGAGCTGCGAAACGAAAAAGGCATTTTCGCTGCAACCGATGTGCAGCTATTGGCTTCACAGCAATTACAAATGACTGTTCATCAAGGGGTATATCATCAAGTGAAGCGGATGTTGGCGGCTGTCGGCAATAAAGTTGAAACTTTACATCGTGCTCAAATAGGACAATTAAAGCTTGATGATCTCGCTGAGGGTGAATGGATCTATTTGAATGCAGCGCAAATTGAACAATCGAAATTTCGTGAAAATATCACTGCATAGTAATGGGTACTGGGCTTTGATAGGTCATCATTTGAAGGATGAATGTGCGGTATTAAAGCCCATAAATATGTCTGCTAATTATTTAAAGATGCGTTTCTAATATGCGTTGATGATGTTTTTAATGCCTAGCAGAGCATTAGCGAATAAAGTAATGATAGGTTTGAAATTCATCATCTTTAATGAAGCCCATCGATTCATAGAGTTGATGTGAGTGATAGTTATTTTTTTGAGTTTCGAGGCTGATTCGAAGCGCACCTTCATGTTGTGCAAAGAGAACAGCGGTATCGATCAATTGTTTAGCTGAACCTTGACGACGATATACAGGGCTGACATAGACATCATCTAAAATATAGTAAGTTGAACAAGCCACAGATGAAAAGCCCAAATACAGTAAGATAAACCCAGTAATCACATCATCTTTTAAGCAAATAAAAATTACGCTTTCATTATTTTCAAAACGTTGTCTTAGAAATTTATATGAGATATCAAGATGAGAAGAGGTGCCATAAAATTGGCGATATTCATCAAATAAAACAGCAAGTGGATGAAGGTCTGCTTCTGTTGCGCGTCGAACGATCATTTTTTTCTATACTCCATGCTATTTTTATCAGTCTTGCATGAAGCATATCGAAATTTCGAAATTGGTTGATTTATAAATTGTTTATAAATGCGACAGTGTTAAGTTTTGTCACCTTCACCCAAAATTGCATTGAGTTCTTCAAACAAGTCGAGATGATCATCATCTAATAATGGATCATTATTTAAAATTTCTAATTCAGCAGGGCTAATTTCAATGGTTGAAATAGCTTGGGCTTCTTGTTGTTTTAATTTGCGTAACTTAATCAATTGTTCAATATTGATATTTTGGTTTTCAATAGAGAAGGGGATCGATTTGGTTAAAACAACTTGTTTAAAGAATAGACGTACAGCCTGTGCAGGTGTAATGCCTAATTGTTTAAAAACGGCAAAGGCCTGTTTCTTTTCCTGTGAATCGAGACGGATTTGGTAGACTTCAGTTTTTCTCATATTCTTAGAAAGCTTTTAAATACTTAACTTTTCGCATTTATTCTAATCAAAACTGTTATAAATTCAAGAAAGTTTGGCAGTATTTTATCAATTTAATGTAATGACAATAGATTTACAGTGTCAATTCATAGGCAGAACTGAATTGAAAAGCCTGCTCTGTCACAGGATCGATAAACTTAAGCTGTTTCGCAAGTAGTTGTAAAGGTTGGCTGAAATCGTCATCTGCCTTATGTTGTACTACTGGATAAAAGGGGTCATTTTGAATTGGAATGCCCAAAGCATTTAAATGTACACGAAGTTGGTGTTGCTTGCCGGTATGGGGATTTAATTCATACTTTGCATGGTTTCCATGCTGCTGGAGGAGCTTAATGTATGTTTCACTATTAGGCTCACCATCTACCAGTTGCATTGTATAAAATGGCTGACCTTTTTCCATACGATAGCGAGTTGTGATTGGGAAATTTAAGTCATCTCGATAAGCTGCAATGGCATGATAGGTTTTTTGAACTTGCCGCTTGGCAAACATCTGTTGATATAGCCCACGGCTTTCGACACATTTGGAGAAGAGAACCACACCGGCAGTTTCACGATCTAAACGATGAATCGGTGTCAGGTGTTCAAGCTGCGTTTGTTTTTTGAGTCGAACCAACAAGGTTTCTTGTACATACTGACCGGTCGGACTTATGGTGAGAAAATGCGGTTTATCGACCACGATGAAATGATCATTTTCAAATAAAATCTGATGCTCAAAGGGAACATGAATTTCATGCGCTAAGAATCGATAATAATAAACATGACGATTTGCTTCAAAAGGACTGTCTATCGTTAAAGCGTCACCATCTGCAGCATAGACTAGACCATCCTTAAATCGTTGTTGCCACTCCACTGCTTGGATATGAGGAAATTGCTCACACAAATATGCATAGACCGTTGTGGCTTGTGTGTGTTGACCGTCAAGGAAGACTTTACTGGCACTAACACCATTGATCATCGGGGGAGTAAATTCAAAACTGTGCATGAAGAAAGATCTAAAAACTGAGCAAATAAAGCAGAGAACACATCATGAAAAATGCTCAATCTATAGTGTGAACATATCCATTTTAGCCAGTGCGATGCTATCATATTTAATTCTTATGTACATGTTGTGAGTAATATGCAGTATTCATTCAGTCTGGAACTTAATAGTGAAGTCGATACCCAAAACTTAGCTACCGTACTGGCGACGCATTTTACGACGGGTGTAGCGTATTTAATTGGTGACTTGGGTGCAGGAAAGACCACGTTAACACGTTATTTTTTACAACACTTGGGTCATCAAGGTGCGGTAAAAAGTCCAACCTATACATTGGTTGAACCTTACAATATTCAAGGACAAGATATTTTTCATTTTGATTTATATCGTCTGAATGACCCCTATGAGCTTGAACTTATGGGTATCCGTGATTATTTAGAAACGACGAACGCCCTATTTTTATTTGAATGGCCATCTAAAGGGGGCGACGAAATCCCTGCGGCTGATTTAATTATTAATATTGAAAAGTCTGCGGATGAAACCACTCGTACAGCGACTTTAAGCTATTCTTCAGAAACTTTGCAAAACGCTTTGGAGCAAAAATTTAACCATGCTGAATGAAATCAGTGCCCGCCGCATTCGAACGCTTGATCCTGCTTTAGCCAACCAAATTGCCGCAGGGGAAGTGATTGAACGTCCTGCTTCTGTGGTCAAAGAATTACTGGAAAATGCCATTGATGCAGGGGCGACTGAGCTGATTGTTCGTATTGAACAAGGCGGCAGTACACTGATTGAAATAATAGACAATGGTCGGGGTATTCACCCTGAAGATCTACCTTTGGCGGTCATGCGCCATGCCACAAGTAAAATCCAAACTGCTGAAGATTTGCATGCCATTGTAAGTCTAGGTTTTCGTGGGGAAGCCTTGGCTTCGATCGCTGCGGTGTCTCGTTTGACATTGACCAGTAGCCAAAATGATGACGGTGTAGGCTATCAGGTCGAAGTAAATGGCACCGCATTTGATTCGCAAGAAATTCAGCCTGTGGCAGCGACGCAAGGCACCACCATCCGTGTGCAAGATTTATTTTTTAATGTGCCTGCACGGCGTAAGTTTCTCAAAAAACCGGGGACTGAATTTGGACATATCGAAGAAATTGTCCGTCGTTTGGCACTGACCCATTTTGATGTACGTTTTGTCCTTGAGCATAACAATAGTATTAAGCTGAACTTGCCTATTGCAGACAGTGGTAAGCTGCGTTTTCAGCGGGTGCAGCAGTTACTAGGCCGTCAATTTACTGAAAATGCGTACTGGATAGATGCTGATAGCGTCAATATGCGTCTCAGTGGTTGGTTAGGCCATCCTTCAGACGCACGTGCGCAGGCCGATATGCAATACGTTTATGTGAATGGACGTATCGTAAAAGACAAGACAGTTTCACATGCACTTCGGATGGCTTATGATGGTATTTTGCATGGACATCAACATGCCGCTTATTTGTTATTTATGGAAGTTGATCCTGAAAATATCGATGTGAATGTGCATCCGACCAAGCATGAAATTCGGTTTCTAAATCAACGTGAAGTACATGAGTTTGTTCGTCATTTTGCCAAATCGACATTAGCGCAATTTCAAACCGCGACCGCCGAATTGTCATCTGCAATGAAACTTGATGGGCAGGCACACGAAAATATTATTCCGCAGCCGCGTCATCAGGAACAATTTTCATTACATCAACCTCAGCCAGTTGCAGAGCAAGGCACAAATTTTGTCAGTCCAGAGATCGCAGGCGGGCTTACTGATTTTAGTTCGCCAACTGCTGTGCAATATGCGTCAAATCATGCGTCAACAGGGCAAGAAGGGTATACACAGCAAAATTCAAATGTATCGATCAATAGCGCCGGATATCAGTCAAATATAGCGGGTTCCAGACAGCTCAATAATGCATTGCAAAGTTATTTAGCGCCTTTACGTCAAACTGAATCTACAAATGATCCTGATACTTCTTTGGCTGAACATATTCAGCAGAAAGTCGATGAGCATCCTTTGGGGATTGCCATTGCGCAATTGCATGGTATTTATATTTTGGCCCAAAACACCGAAGGTTTAATCATTGTTGATATGCATGCGGCACATGAACGCATTGTTTTGCAACAGATGAAAACAGCTTGGGATAAACCTGAGTTTTGGACATCACAGCAGTTGCTGATTCCTAAAGTCGTCAGTATCAGTCGGATGCAAGCGATGCGCGTCGATGAGCTCAAAGAACAATTGGCACGCCTAGGTTTAGAAATAGACCAATATGGCGATGAGCAAGTCATTGTCCGAGGTGTTCCTGCCATTTTGCATAAAGCAGACTTTGATGCGCTGATTCCAGATTTATTAAATGATTTAGACCCAAGTGATCAGGTTGCAGGGTTACTACAAAAGCGTGATCAAATATTGGCAGGCATGGCCTGTCATGGCGCTGTACGCGCACACCGTATTTTAAGTCTATCTGAAATGAATGCATTACTGCGTCAGATGGAACAAACTGAATTTGCCAGCCAATGTAACCATGGACGTCCGACGTGGCGTGCGTTTCCATTGGCACAGCTAGATAAACTTTTTGCTCGGGGAGAGTAGTTTTACATGTCAAATCAATTGCCGGTCATCAACTTAATGGGACCAACTGCAAGCGGTAAAACCGCCTTGGCATGTGAGTTATACGAGCAAGGTGGATTCGAATTAATTTCAGTCGATTCTGCTTTGGTTTTTCAGGATATGGATATTGGTACGGCCAAGCCGAGTAAAGCTGAGTTGGAGAAATATCCACATCATTTGATTGATATTATCAGTCCGCTAGAAGTGTATTCGGCAGCGAACTTTGTGGAAGATGCGTGTGTACTGATTGATGATATGCATGTACGAGGTAAAACACCGATTTTAGTCGGTGGTACAATGTTGTATTACAAGGCTTTATTGGAAGGGTTGTCTTCAAACTTACCAAGTGCAGACTATGTTGTACGTGCTGAAATTGAAGCCAAAGCTGAGTCGCAAGGTTGGGATGCTGTATATGCAGAACTGTGCAATGTAGACCCATTGGCAGGTGAAAAATTTAAACCGAGTGATAAGCAACGAATTATCCGTGCGCTCGAAGTTTTTAAATTAACAGGTAAACCCATTACGCAGTTACAAGCTGAGCAACCTAAAAACGTACCATACCGTTACAATTTTCATAATTACGCATTATTGCCAGACCGATTAGAATTACATGAGCGTATAGCTCAACGTCTAAAAACAATGTGGGAAATTGGATTTTTAAATGAAGTGAAAGCTCTCATTGAAAAATACGATTTAGATGAAAATTTACCCTCTATGCGCTCAGTTGGATATCGTCAAGCTTTAGATTTTTTGAAAAATAGTGATCAAAGTAGCGATAAACAGCGTGAAATGGAGGATAAGGCACTTTTTGCAACACGACAACTTGCAAAACGTCAATATACTTGGTTAAGATCTTTGCAAGAAACGCATAAATTTACTACATATTTAACTGCGCAGCAGGCTCAAGAAGACTTGCGAAAGTGCTACGGATAAAGCAAAATTTACAGACTACCTTTTTGATAATTTTTAATTGAAAAGTAAAGGTAGCTTTTGCGCTGATTTTTATTATTTTTTGGAGTTATAACATGTCTAAAGGTCAAACTTTACAAGATCCGTTCTTAAATTCTCTCCGTAAAGAACGTATTCCTGTGTCGATCTTCCTTGTCAACGGTATTAAATTACAAGGTCATATTGAATCTTTCGACCAATACGTTGTTTTATTAAAAAATACTGTAAGCCAAATGGTTTACAAACACGCTATTTCAACTGTTGTTCCAGCACGTAACCCACGTCCTGCTGGTGCTCCTGCTGGTGCTCAAGGCGCTGCTGGCTTCGGTGGTCAACAAGGCGGCTTCGGTGGTCAACAAGGCGGCTTCGGCGGTCAACAAGGTGGCTTCGGTGGCCAAGGCGGCTTCGGTGGTCAAGGTGGCTTCGGTGGCCAAGGTGGCTTCGGTGGTCAAGGTGGTTTTGGCTCTCAAGGTGGCTTCGGTGGTCAAGGTGGCTTCGGTGGTCAAAGTGGTTTCGGCGGTCAAAATGCTGGTTTTGATGGCGAAACTAAATTTGAAGATGCTCAAGACGACGAAAACAACAATCGTTAATTGAATTAAAAAAACCTCCCAAATGGGAGGTTTTTTTTTGCCTATAAAAGAGTAGATTGTTTTCACAAAGGGTATGTAATAATTACTAAAGTGCTGAATGATGATAAGAATCGACATAAAAAAACCAGCCGAAGCTGGTTTTTTGTTTATTCACTTATTTCTTTTTACGATCTAGAGTAGGATCTTTAATTTCAACATAGGCATTGTTACGAATTTCACGTAGCCAGCTGTCCAGTTCAGTGTCAAATTGACGCTCACCTAAAATCTGACGGGCCATACGTTCTTGTACTTCATGTGTCATATCTTGTTGACGTGTATCGGTCACTTGAAGGATGTGCCAACCAAACTGTGACTGAAAAGGCTTGCTGATTTCACCTTTCGCTGTTGATTTCATCATTGCTTCAAATTCTGGAACCATAACACCTGGGCTAACCCAACCTAAACTACCACCGTTGGCAGCAGAACCAGTATCATTCGAGAACGTTGAAGCCAAGACCGCAAAATCTTCACCTTTTTGCAGGCGATTATACAAGTTGTCGATCATTTGCTTGGCATTTTCAGGACTCACGACCTCAGATGGTTGAATCAGGATATGGCGAGTTTGGTATTGAGGAACAATGGCTTTTTGTTCGCCACTTTTACGGTCGACCAATTTTAAAACATGAACGCCATCACGTACTGAAATTAGTTCAGTGGTTTGACCAACTTGCAAAGGTGCTACACGTGCAGCAAGTTCATCTGGAATATCAGATAAGTTGCGGAAGCCCATATCGGCACCGTCAACTTTAATGTCTTTGGTACTATATTTGCTAGTAATCGCTTTTACATCGTTGCTTGCTGCAAGTTCTTTACGAATGTCTTCCGCGATTTTAACGGCATTATCACTGCTAGCTACACGTACATGTAAGACATGAACTTGATTACCTAACGCAGCTTGACCTTGTGGTGAGCTTAAGAAGTTTTTCACATCTTGGTCACTGATTTGAATGCGAGAAGTGACCAACTGTTGGCGTAGACGTTGTAAAGCGATGTCTTCAGCGATGCGTGCACGTAAACCTGCATAGGTATTTGGCGCAACAGCATCTAATTTTTGCTGAAACGCTTCTAAGCTTGGGGAGCCTGCGTCTTTTGCAACTTTAAGTACAGCTTCATTGAGCGATTTTTCATCCGCTTTGACATTATATCGTTTAACTTGTTCAAGCTGTGCTTGGCGCGAAATCAGCTGTTCTAAAGCTTGTTGCTGCAAGTATTCAGTCGGTGGGACGGTTTGTTTTTTTGCTTGAAATTGGTGAGTGATCTCGGCAATGCTTTGATCAAGATCACTACGTAGAATCACGCTATTGTCAACGACAGCTACAATTTCATCTTTAGGTTGCGCAGCAGCAAATACAGATACAGAAGTTGATAGGCAAAGTGCCAAGGCTGACGCTTTAAAAATTTGTTTTAACTGTTTTGTCTTCATTAACGTTCTGTCCAAGATTGATTAATATTGTTAAAACCCAACACTCTGTTTTCAAGCAAAGAGGTTAATTTATTGTTGAAGCCACCTAAACCTTTTAGGGTGAACTCCGCCATAATGGCACGTTTTGGTTTAACATCCGAAGATGTTACATCATCTAAATCGTTATAGTACGAACGACCATAAACTGAAACACCCCAGCAGCATGACTCGTAGTTCACACCCAGTAAATATTCACGCGCAATACTGTTGTCGAGGTCATATTGTGCATGACCAATAATACGCCAGTTATTGTGTATAGGTTGAATAAACGATGCTACTGCTTGGTCATAACTGTCTTGGCGGTTAGGAATGTCTTTACGATAGAAATAACCGACATTGTATAAATTGCCTTTATTTCCTGTGTAATACATTTGAATATCGCGCTGAGCATTATCACCATTCGCCATCCATGCTGAATTGGCATTCACACTGATGCTGTCAGATAGTTGGCTAGAAATGCTCACGACAGGGCCGGTATGGCGTTCGGTATCAAATTTATCAGAGACGTTGTTCAGTGTGACACGACGGTCTTCAAAATAGAAACTTTGACCAACGCTGGCTTTTAAACGCTCAAGACCAACATCATCAAATAAACTATAGCTCAAGCCTAGAGATGCGAAGTTGTTGTCTTCTAAACGGTCATTACCATAGAACCGACGCGGACTAAATAACTGGTCATAATTAATTGACGCTGTAGTTGAGTCAAAGTTCGGATTAGTGTCTTGGTTTTTGTATGGAGAATATGCATAGAAGAAGCGTGGCGTTAAGGTTTGAAGATAACGACCTTCGCGCTCCATCACAAGACCCGCATCTAAAGTGAATTGCGGTACAACGACCGATTTACTTTCATTTGATGAGCTAATGTTTTGTGCATTAACGGTGTCTTGATCGTAAATCGTGTTGACGTTGCGAATAGACACTTCTGGTATTACAAAAGACCATGGGTTACGATAGTTATAACGCACACTAAAGTCGTTATAAATACGTGCGCCGCTTGGCTCATACATTGGCGAATCGCCAGTATTGCTTGGAATATTATTACTACGTAAGTTCTTTTTGAAGTAAGCCGTATCATTGTTAAATTCGTACTGTAAGCCGAGCGGATTACCAGTCTTGTAGTTCAGTAGGAATTGCGGCAAGCGCGCATATGGACGGTCTTCATCACTGACAGTTTTATCCAGTGTTTGGAAGTCTTCCACTTTAAGCTGTGCTTTTAGGCCAGGGATACCATTTTTATAATTGAGTTCCCATGCACGGCGTAAGTTCAGGTCAGTTTTTGAGTTTGGATTATTATTGAGATCTGAGAAATAGTCTTTATCAGATGCATAATTGTATTCTAAATTGGTTGTAAATTGATCGTTAATTCTCCAGTTATGTAGGAAATGTAAGTCTTTACGATCCTGATCATCATACTTTTGGTCGGATGGTAAATAACCACCCCACACCATCCCTGAACCAAAGTTTTCAGTGAGATAGCGGAATTCGCCTTCCATCATTGGACCGCGGTCTGCAATATAACGTGGTGTGACCGTTGCATCATAGTTTGGTGCAAGGTTGAGATAGACGGGAACGGCAAGTTCAACACCACCATCATTGGTAAAACCAAAGCTTGGGGTCAAAATACCTGTGGTACGACGGTCATCAATCGGGAAGTTGAAATAGGGCACAGCCATCACAGGTACGTTTTTTACATATAATGTTGTACCTTTGGTTTCACCGCGGCCAGTTTCTTGATTCAGCTTAATTTTGTCTGCTTGAATTTTCCACGTTGGTTTTTCATCAGGTGGACAAGTGGTATAAACAGCGTTTTCTAATTCGAGTGTTTCGGTTGAAGTACGTGAAATTTTCTCAGCGCGACCGTGTGCATGCTGCTGTTCAGCAATAAAGAAACTGTTATTTAAATCACCCTGTTGGGTTTTTAAATTGTAATCAATCGAATCACTTTGAGAAATCAGCCCAGACTGTGCCATTTGCACGCGGCCAGAAGCATTGGCATAAGTTTGGGTTTTATCAATTTTGATTTGATCGGCACGAATTTGACGACCTTCTTGGTCAATCAGAACATTACCTTCAAGAATGGAGTCGCCATTCGGGTCAAAATGACCATAGTCTGCGGTAATGGTAGAGGTTGCATCTTCTGGGGCAACAGCTTTTGTTGTTGGAGCAACTGGGGTAATCCAGGTGCCTGTACAAAACGCAGAACTTAATTGATTGGTGTTGCGAATCTGTGCTTCAGGTGCAGATTTATCGACATAATATTGTTCGAAGAACTGCTGCCCCGGATAAGCTTCTGAAATGCTTTGTTTGAGTTGTTCTGTATCGTCATCCGTGGACGGGTTTGAAACAGGTGCTGCATAGCTTGGTAACGAGCTACCACATAGAAGGGTTAAGATCGCAGTCGCTAAAGGATTAAATTTAAACTGATGCTTCATTTGTCTCATTAACCAGGTATGCTTAATCGCAATTAATTATTGTCGCATCATAGAGAAAAAGTTGATAAGTAGCTACACTTAGCACTTTAAAAACTCAGCCTGTATTAGAATTTATCGCAAATGAATACACAACGTGAACAATTGATACAAACATGGATTTCATCTGTACTCGGTTCAGATCAATTTGAAATTAACTTCTTAGCAGGCGATGCAAGCTTCCGTCGTTATGCACGAATCAAATTGAATAATAAAACATTTATGCTCATGGATGCACCACCAGAAAAAGAAGATTGTGGTCCTTTTGTGTCGATTGATGAATTTTTTGATGCACATGGCGTGCGTGTACCACATATCGTGGCCAAAGACCTCGATCAAGGCTTCTTATTGTTAGAAGATTTTGGTGATGTTTTATTGTCTACGTTGTTGAATGATCAAACCGTAGACGCACATTATGCTCAAAGTTTTAAACAGTTGATTCAATTGCAGTCAATTGATGGAACTGCTCATTTTCCTGCATATGCCTATGAAAAGCTGATTTCTGAAATGGAGCTGTTAACCGATTGGTTATTGCCATCTCTACAAGTGCAGCCTACTGAAGAAGAATCGGCACTGATTAAACGAACCTTTGCTATCTTAGCCAATGCTGCATTGGCTCAGCCTCAAGTGATTGTGCATCGTGATTTTCATAGCCGTAATTTGATGGTGCTTGATGGTGAGCAAGATCAGGGCGTGATTGATTTCCAAGATGCAGTGATTGGTGCGGATACTTATGATTTGATCTCAATCACACGTGATGCTTATGTGCAGTGGAATGCAGATCGTGTTTATGCATGGTTTAAGACGTTCTATGATTTGCTACCTGCATCGGCTAAAGAAGGTCGTAACTTTGAGCAATTCAAACAAGACGCTGACCTGATGGCGATTCAACGTCATATCAAAATTTTAGGCATTTTTGTGCGCTTATTTGAGCGTGATGGTAAGTCAGGTTATCTCAAAGATTTGCCGCGTGTGATGTGGTATTTACTTGAAGAAAGTAAACCGTATGCAGAATTACAACCTTTTATGCAATTTATTCAGGATAAAGTATTGCCGAAATTTGAAGCCAAATACGGCACTTATGAGGTTGTTGCATAATGAAAGCCATGATTTTAGCTGCGGGTCTCGGAAATCGGATGCGCCCTTTAACATTGTATAAGCCAAAGCCTTTGCTTGAAGTGGGTGGAAAACCACTGATTGTTTGGCATATAGAAAAGCTAAAAAAAATTGGCGTAACTGAAATTATCATCAATTCTGCATGGCTTGCAGATATCCTGATTGGTACTTTGGGTGATGGTTCGCAGTTTGGTGTGAATATTCGCTGGACACGTGAAGCGGAAGGTCTGGAAACAGCTGGTGGCATTATTAATGCTTTACCTTTGCTTGGGACAGAACCGTTTATTTTGGTGAATGGTGACGTTTGGACGACCTACGATTTTTCAGCTTTGCTCAATATTGAGCTAAATGATGACTTGGCACACTTGGTCTATGTGACTAACCCAGCGCAACATCCTAAGGGTGATTTTATCTTGGATGCTGGGCGTAGTTATACCTTTGAGCAAGAACATGCAGGCGAGGCACTCACCTATAGCGGAATCGCAGTTATACATCCAAATATGTTTGATGGATTGGAAGCTGGTAAGCGTCCGCTCGCACCATTATTGAAACAAGCCATGTTGGATGGAAAAATTTCTGCAGAGAAAATGCAAACTGCGTGGGTTGATGTTGGCACACCTGAGCGTTTAAGTGATCTAGATCTACAGATTCGCCAAGGCATGTACGATTAAGTGCATATTCGCTAAGCGTTAGCTACTGTTCCACGGCTTAGAAATCGGTATACTTCAGTTAATTTTTATTGAGATGTCTTCTTTATGCATCCTTTTTTTCAAGACTTAAAGCAAGGTAGTCAAAAGCTTGGCTTAGATTTGAGTGAAGAAGCATTAAATCTATTGCTGAAATACCAAGATGCCCTAGTGCTGTGGAACAAAGCGTATAACTTGACTGCTATTCGTGATCCTAAAGAAATGTTGGTTAAGCATTTATTGGATAGCTTAAGTATCCTAAATGATTTGCCTGCAGGTCGTTTATTGGATATCGGTACGGGTGGTGGCATGCCGGGCATGATCATTGCACTGTGTCAGCCTGAACGTGAATGTGTGCTTTTAGATGCCAACGGTAAAAAAATTCGATTCTTAAAACAATTTATTGCTGACTTAAAACTAAAAAATGTCATTGCGGTACAAACACGTGTCGAAAATGAAGACAGCATTAATGAACTGGGGCAGTTTGATGTGATTACCAGTCGTGCTTTTGCATCGTTAACGGATTTTGTGGATGCGTCTAAACCGTATATGCATGCGCAAAGTATTATCGCGTCGATGAAAGGCTTAATTCCTGAAGAAGAAGTTGAAACACTGAAAAGTGATTTCAAGATTGATATCGTTGCATTAAAAGTTCCACGACTTGATGAGCAGCGTCATTTAATTTTTCTTAAACGTATTTAAAATTTTCAAAGGACTGGGGTTACCATGGCTCAAATTATTGCGATTGCAAACCAAAAGGGTGGCGTAGGTAAAACCACAACTGCTGTGAACTTGGCTGCATCTTTAGCCATATTAAAAAAACGAGTTTTACTTGTGGACATGGATTCACAAGGCAATGCCACGATGGGTTCGGGCATTCAAAAAAATGATTTGTTGTATTCAGTCACGGATGTCTTACTTGGTGAAGTGCCAATTGAAACCGCTATTTATAAAGCGGAAGTGGGCTATAAGGTTTTAGGTGCAAACCGTGACTTAGCTGGCGTTGAGCTTGCAATTGCAGATCAAGACGGTCGTGAGTTTATTTTACGTGAAGCATTGGCAAGCGTCGAAAAAGACTTCGACTATATTATTGTCGATTGTGCACCAAGTTTAAGTTTGATCACTGTCAATGCACTTGCAGCGGTACGTGCTGTGCTGATTCCAATGCAGTGTGAATATTATGCCCTAGAAGGTTTGGCTGACCTAACCCAAACCATTGACCGTATTCAGCAAGCTTTAAACCCAGATCTAGAGATCGTGGGTGTGCTTCGTACCATGTACGATGCGCGTAATGCCTTAACACGTGATGTGTCTGCTGAGCTTGAACAATACTTCGGTCAGAAACTTTATGACACGGTCATTCCGCGTAATATTCGTTTGGCTGAAGCGCCTGCGCACGGTTTACCAGTGATTTATTTTGAAAAAAGCTCGAAGGGTGCAGTTGCTTATTTGAACTTGGCAGCTGAGATGTTAAAAAAAACCAAAGTAAAAAAAGGAACTAAAGCATGACCGTAAAAAAACGCGGACTGGCTAAAGGTCGTGGTCTGGATGCCTTACTCGGCTCAATCCAAAAAGAAAAACTACAGCTCGAAGCAAAAGCTTTAGATCATGGACAGTTAAAACAAATTGATGTGCATTTATTGAAACGTGGTGAGTATCAACCGCGTCGTTTCATTAAAGAACAAGATTTACAAGAACTTGCTGCATCGATTGAAAAGCATGGCGTCATGCAGCCAATCGTGATTCGTCCTGTCGAAGATGAAAAGCATCCCTACGAAATTATTGCAGGTGAGCGTCGTTGGCGTGCGGCTCAGCTTGCAGGTTTAACCGAAGTTCCAGCCATTGTTCGTGAGTTGAGTGACCAAGTTGCCATTGCTTTGGCATTGATTGAAAACATTCAACGTCAAGATTTGAACCCAATCGATCAAGCCATGGCTTTGCAACGCTTCCATGACGAGTTCGGTTTAAGTCATCAAGAGATTGCTGACACGGTCGGTAAAGCACGTACCACGATTAGTAACTTGCTACGCCTCTTGTCTTTAGCGGATCAAGTCAAAGACTTTATGCAGCAAGGTTTGCTCGATATGGGGCATGCACGTGCGATCTTGACGTTAAAAGCCAAAGATCAGCTTAAAGTTGCTGAAATGGTGATTGAAAAAAGTATGTCTGTACGTCAAACCGAACAATTTGTTCGTGATTTGAATGCACCAAAACAACAAAAAGCTAAACCAATTGTTTCATCAGACATTCAACAACTGACACAACGTCTCTCTGATCGTTTCAGTGCAGACGTGAAAATTGATCATAATAAACAAGGGAAAGGCAAGCTGGTGATTAGCTACCATACTCTTGAAGAGCTAGATGGCATTTTAAATATTTGTCTAGCTGAATAATTTTTAAATTCGATTTATTGGGGAAAATCAAATGTGGGAATTAGTCAAAGCGGGCGGGTGGTTAATGATCCCGCTCGTCATTTGTTCGATCTTTACGGTAGCCATTACCATTGAGCGCTTTATTCGTTTAAAGAAATCAATGGTGTTGCCAAAAGACTTGATGATGAATGTAAACACATCAGTGAAAGATGTGGTGCAGCAGCTAAAGCAAAGTCCAACTTTACAGCAAAGTACATTGGGTCGTGTATTGGGCGCAGGTTACGCTGGTAAAGATCAAAACGAGCAATATGCACGTGCGCAAATGGAAGTCACAGCGTCACAAGAAATTGGTTATTTAGAAAAAAATATCAACTTTTTGGGCACTTTAAGCGCTGTTGCACCTTTACTAGGTTTGTTGGGTACGGTGATCGGTATTATTGAAGCATTCTTAATGATTGATATAGGCACCAATAGTGATCCAGTGTTGATGATGCCGGGTATTTCTAAAGCCTTGATTACCACTGCTGCCGGTATGTTAATTGCTGTACCTGCATTATTTGCGCATCGCTATTTCCAACGTTTGGTTCAAGAATATGTGGCTGAGTTAGAACAGCAGTCGACATTATTTCATGCCGCTTTGTTTTATAAAAAAACACCTGAAGTAGAAAGTCAGGACATTCAGAAAGCCAGCTGAGTGGAGACTGCGCATGAAATTTAAACGTCGTCAGGTTGAAGATATTCATATCAACCTCACACCGATGATTGACTGTTTGATGTTCATTTTGGTGTTCTTGTTGCTCTCGACCACCTTTAACCAGATGAGTCGAATGAACCTGACTTTGCCAGATGCACAGGGTGTTCCACCTAAAAACTATGATCAAAAGATTGAAGTTGTGGTGGATTCAACAGGACATTATTCTGTCAATGGTCAGTCATTGGCGAGTAAAGAAGTCTCTGATTTGAATACTGCAATTAAACAGACAGCCAATGATCGTCGTGATTTAATGTTTGTGATTGCCGCAGATGCAAAAGCAACACATCAAGATGTGATTCGGGTGATGGATGTTGCAGGTCAACTTGGATTTGTGAATATCAACATCAGTACCAAAGTTCCAACTCGAGGTTATTAGTGAAGCACGATTTTAAGGTCTATTTACGCCTATTAAGTTATTTAAAACCTTTTTGGGGAATCGGCCTGCTGGTTTTGCTTGGTTTCGGTATTAATGCTGCGACAGAAGTTTCTGTCGCAAAATTATTGGAACGCATTATTGAAGCCATTCAAAACAAAGATCAAAGCTTTACAACCTTATTTCCACTCTTGGTGGTTTTATTGATGTTCTTCCGTGGACTCGGTTTGTTCATGGGGGGATATTTTACCGCAGTGATTTCTCGAAACTTAATTTTTAATATTCGTCAGCAAGTGTTCGCAAAACTCATGCGTTTGCCTTCGCAATATTATTTAGATAATTCGAGCGGTCATATCACTGCAAAAATTATGTATAACGTTGAACAGTTGACGGCGGCATCGTCTGAGTCACTGAAAACGATTGTACAACAGGGTCTGATTACCATCGCATTATTGGGTTATTTGCTCTATACCAATTGGCGTTTAACTCTGTGTATTTTGATTTTTGGTCCAATTATTGGGCTGATTATCCGTAAAGCATCCAAGCGCATGCGTAAATTATCCATGCAAGTGCAAAGTACAATGGGGGATGTTAACCATGTGGTGCAAGAGACAGTGCAAGGCAATTTGGTGGTGAAGGCCTTTGCAGGGCAAGATTATGAACAAAAACGTTTTTATGAAAGCTCAATGGAGAACTTACGCCGCGGCTTAAAAATGGTTGTGGTGCAGCAACTCAATAGCCCAATTGTTCAGCTGATTATGTCGATCGCGCTCAGTATCGTGATGTATATCGCGCTACGCCCTGAGATTTTACAAGATACAACAGCGGGTGAGTTTGTAGCGTATATCACTGCCGCAGGTATGCTGAGTAAGCCAATTAAAACCTTGACGGATGTCAACGAAAAACTACAACGAGGCATGGCAGCAGCTTATTCAGTTTTTGAATTGCTAGATATGCCTGAAGAAGTGAATAACGGCACGCTGAAGCCTGCTTTGAAAGGTGATGTCGAATTTAAAAATGTCAATTTGATCTATGCTGATGGTCACCATGCGATTCATGACTTCAATTTAAAAGTTAATGCAGGGCAAACCGTTGCATTGGTTGGGCGTTCAGGTGCAGGTAAAACTTCATTGGTCAATCTGTTGGTGCGTTACCAAGAAGTGTCTTCTGGACAATTGTTGCTTGATCAGCATGATATTCACGACATAGAACTCAATAGCTTGCGTACTCAGATTTCAATGGTCAATCAGCAAGTGGTTTTGTTTAACCGTACTGTGCGTGAAAATATTGCTTATGGACAGCTCGAGCATGCAACAGATGAGCAAGTCATTGCTGCTGCTAAAGCTGCATTTGCACATGATTTTATTATGGATTTACCGCAAGGTTATGACACGCCGTTGGGTGCCCAAGGTTTAAATCTATCTGGTGGTCAACGTCAACGGATTGCGATTGCACGTGCCATTTTGAAAAATGCACCGATCTTAATTTTAGATGAAGCGACCAGTGCGCTAGATAACGAATCTGAATTTTTTATTCAGCAAGCATTTGACGCTGCGATGCAAGATCGTACCACGATCGTGATTGCGCATCGTTTATCGACCATTGAAAATGCAGACTGTATTGTAGTGATGGATAAAGGGCGTATTATTGAACAAGGTTCTCATACGGAATTGATGGCACAACGTGGTGCATATTACCAACTTCATCAGCGTAATTTTGAGGAAAATTAAGACATGTCTTTTGCACAATTGATTCAGGATGCTTGGAATGAACAGGCAAAGTGGCTCGTTGTGTTTAGACCTTTGTCATGGCTTTATCGTGGCGGCTTTTTACTCAATAAAAAACTCTATCAATCAGGTATTAAGCAAAGTTATAAAGCGCCTATTCCAGTCATGGTCATTGGAAACATCACAGTGGGTGGAAGTGGTAAAACCCCATTGCTCATTCATTTGGTCAGTTATTTAAATAGCTTAAACCTGCGTGTTGGTGTGATCAGTCGTGGCTATGGTGGTCAAGGACCATTTCCGGCCTATGTGGATTTAGATTCGACGGCTGAAATGGTAGGTGATGAACCGAGCTTAATTGTTCAGTCTACAGGTGTACCGATGGCAGTCGGTCCAAACCGCCAGCAAAGTATTGAGTTGCTGCTCTCTAAGCATGAATTGGATTTGATTATCTGCGATGATGGTTTACAGCATTGGGCGCTTCAACGTCAGTTGGAATGGATCGTACTGGATAATAATCGTGGTTTAGGCAATGAAAAATTATTACCCGAAGGTTATTTGCGTGAACCGAAAAAGCGCCTTGATACTGGGACGGTCATTGAACATTCAGCAGATCCAAGTTCCCCACTGAATATGCACCTAGAAGCGGCGCAGCCTTATTTGCTTAATAAAGATCTTGTGACGACATTTGATGTAAACAAGGATTTTTATGCTGTGGTGGGTATCGGATTTCCACAACGATTTTATAAAACCTTAGAAAATATAGGGATTCATCAATTTCAATGTCATGAATTCCCAGATCATTATGAATATGAACTGAGTGATTTGCAGTTTGAAGATGCCAATCCCATCATTACCACTGAAAAAGATGCAGTGAAAATTTTAGCGATCCTCAAAAATAATCCAGATTTTAAAAGAGAAATATGGGTTGTTCCTGTAGATGCAGTGTTGTCACCTGCGTGTTATGAAACTTTGCATGCGCAGTTGAAACAACTGGGTCTGAAACTTCCCGAAGGCATTTAATTTATGAAACATATTGTTATTCCTGCACGTTTTTCAAGTTCACGTTTACCAGGTAAGCCATTGCTTAAAATTCACGGCCGTCCGATGATTTTACGTGTGGTTGATCAAGCCAAAAAAGTTGCAGGATTCGATGACCTATGTGTTGCTACAGATGATGAGCGTATTGCAGCAGTATGTCGTGCGGAAGGGGTTGATGTGGTATTGACCTCTGCAGAGCATCCATCTGGGACAGACCGTTTAAGTGAAGTTGCACGCATCAAAGGTTGGGCGAGTGATGACATTATTGTCAACGTACAGGGCGATGAACCTTTGCTTCCCGCTCAATTGGTAAAACAAGTTGCACAATTACTTGTAGATCAGCCGACATGTTCAATGTCGACACTCTGTGAGCCGATTCATAGTTTGGATGAGTTTCAACGTGACAGTATCGTCAAAGTGGTGATGTCAAAGCATAATCAAGCGCTGTATTTCAGCCGTGCGACTATTCCGTATGACCGAGACGGTGCAAAGCAAGCTGAAAAAACCTTGCATGATCAAGCTTTTCGTCATTTAGGACTTTATGCATACCGCGTAAAACTCCTTCAAGAATATGTCACTTGGGATATGGGTGTACTCGAAAAATTAGAAAGCCTTGAACAATTACGCGTTTTGGAAAATGGTCATCGTATTGCCATAGCTGTGGCAGAAGCGAACCTACCACCGGGCGTAGACACTCAAGCTGACCTTGATCGTTTGAACCAAATGGATGTTTCAAACTTCGAATAAGGTTAAACGATTTATGCAAAATGACATTGTGGCGCAAGTGTATCCTTGGCAGCAAAACACATGGAATACATTAACCAGTCGTTTTCCACAACTGGGACATGGCGTGCTTTTGTATGGCAAAAAAGGCTGTGGTAAAGAGGCATTTGCAAAACAATTTCTTGCATGGGTGCTGTGTCAAAAACGTGATGAGCGGACTGAGCCATGTGGTGAGTGCGGGAGTTGCCAGTGGTTAAAGTCAGATACTCATCCAAATTTTGTCCACATCAGTACAGATGAAGACAATAAAAAGCAAAATGCCAAAATTAAAATCGAAAAAATTCGCGATTTATTGCCCTTTGTACAACAAACCGTGGATGGTTGGCGAGTTGTGTTGATTGAGCCTGCTGAAGCATTAAACATTGCGTCATCGAATGCTTTGTTGAAGACACTGGAAGAGCCGGGCGAACGGATTGTGATTATGTTGTTGGCAGAGCATTATTTGAAATTGCCAGCAACAATTCGCAGTCGAATGCAGCACTATGCATTGGATCGTATCGAACCAGAACAATCACAACTTTATTTACAGCAGCATTTGCCCGATAGTGGTGAAACTCAGCGCAAAGTTCTCATGAACTTAGCCAGTCAAATGCCATTACAAGCGATTTCATTGGCAAGTAGCGAATGGTTAAATATGCGCCAAGAGTTTCTACAAGATTGGCTAAAACTTGTGACACAAAAAAACATGCCGATGGCAATCGCGACCAAGTGGAATAAAGCTCTGAGTTTTAGTGATTTTAGTCAAATGTTTGAATACTTGTTGTCCGATATAATTTGTGTCAAGCTAAATCAATCCATAAAAAATATAGATTTGGATTTTGGAGTGTTGGCAGAGCAATATTCACTCGAAACACTCTTTGGGGTTTATACAGAATTACAGCAGTCTAAGCGGTTCATCGAGCAGAACGTACAGGGGAATCTGGTCGTAGATGAGCTTTGCATCAAACTGATGAATGTTTAATTAAGGGGAAACATCATGCAACCACGTATGGGCGGGATTGTTCACGCTAATATTCCAGATGTGGAAACACTTTTTGCGAGCTACATGCCTTATGTCGTTGGTGGTGGTCTATTTGTACCATCAAAGCAAGCTGTGAAAATGGGTGATGAGGTTTTCTTATTGGCCACTTTGCCTGAACAAAGTATAAAAATTCCTTTGACAGGAAAAGTGATTTGGATTTCGCAAAAGCAAAATGGCATTAAACCACAAGGCTTTGGAATTCAATTAAGCGGCGAAAAAGGCGTTTATTTCAAAACAGAAGCAGAACGTTTACTTGCAGGGCTTAAATCTGAGGGGCGTAGAAGTTACACTATGTAGTTACAACAGTGAAGACTTGTAGGTACATATTGTGTTTGTAGATACCCATTGCCATTTAACCATGCTTGACTTAAGCCCTTATGAGGGTAATTTAGATCTTGCATTGGATCAGGCTCGTCAAGCCGGGGTCTCAAAGTTTATGAGTATCTCGGTTGATCTAGATGACCATATCGAACTTTCAAAAATTGCATCACGTCATGCCGATGTGGGTTATTCCGTTGGGGTGCACCCATGTGAAGATCCTGCAACGATGGCTCGGGCAACAGAAGAATATCTCATTGAATTAGCACAACCTGAAAAGGTTTGGGCGATTGGTGAAACAGGGCTGGATTATTTTCATAGTACAGACTTTATTGCAGAGCAAAAAGAATGCTTTGCCCGCCATATTCACGCATCACAAGCTGTAAAAAAACCAGTGGTTGTTCATACCCGTTCTGCAAAGCATGATACGGTGGATATTATCCGTGCAGAGAAATCCACTCACGGTATTTTGCATTGTTTTACTGAAGATTGGGAAACGGCAAAAGCGGTCTTAGATTGTGGTTATTACGTGTCATTTTCAGGCATTGTTTCTTTTAAAAATGCACAAGATTTGCGTGATGTGGCCAAGCAAGTGCCACTGGATCGCGTGCTGATTGAAACAGATAGCCCATACCTTGCACCGATGCCATATAGAGGAAAGTCTAATGAACCAAAATACGTTCCTTATGTAGCCAAAGCCTTAAGTGATGTATATGATAAGTCAATTGAAGAGATGGCTTTCATTACAATGCAAAACTTTGAAAATCTCCTCAATCTTAAGTAAATAATTTGAATTGATATAAGAGTAAGAGAGTATAGGGTGAAGATGGATCGTCAAGCTCAGTTTAGAGCAAGAGAGGCATTAATTTTCCAAGTGGCAGAGCAGCTGCTATTGGAAAATGGCGAAGCAGGGATGACACTAGATGCGCTAGCGGCAGAACTCGACTTGGCAAAAGGGACGTTATATAAACATTTTCAAAGTAAAGATGAACTATATATGTTGCTCATTATTCGTAATGAACGCATGTTATTGGAAATGATTAAAGACACCGATAAAGCTTTTCCTGAACACCTTGCTTTCTTTATGTTGCATCACTTACATCACCCAGAACGTACAGTGTTGTTTCATCAAATTGAAGAGCGTTTATCGACAACGGGTGTGGGTATTCAACACTTGTTTAGTGAACTTTATCAAGTGCGCAAACAGCGCCTACGATTGATCATCCGTATGACTGAGCGTTATTTGGAGTCGATTCAAAGTAGTATGCCAGTACGTGATTATCTTGCTTCGATTTGGTCACTTACACATGGCGCTGCAGCAATTTTGAACTCTAGTTTTTATCAGCGTTATTTGGGTTCAAGAGACACCTTACGGGTTGCTTATATTGATCAAGCCTTGGCCTTACCAAAACAAGTGCATGCGGTTGCTCAATTCGCTTAAAGGCTGCTTATGAAAATAGCATCACCATCATTGGTTCGTGGCTTCACCCTCGTAGAATTGATGGTGGTGATTGTGATTATGGGCATTATGGCCTCATTGGTGCTTTTGAATATCGGTGGGACAGATCAACGCAAAGCCATGCAGGCACGTGAAGTGTTTGTGATGGATCTAAAACGAATTTTACGCGATGCAAATGATCAAGCTTTGATATTGGCCCTACAGCAAAAAGCTGGAACGGATGTCAACACCCAAAGCTATGCGGTACAAGAATATTTACCAGAACAAAAACGTGTAGAAAATAGTATTTTAAATCAGAACAATAAATGGCAAAACTATAAAGATTTTGAAACCCGAGTATTACCTGAAAATGTCTCTTTTACGATTCAGTCTTTAGACCAGCAGTATGAAAATGCCAATAATGATGATTTGTTAAATACCAATGCACCCAAGTTGATTTGGTTAGGTAATGGTGAGGTAAAGCCTGTGCGTATACAGTTTTATTTTGAAGAACGTCCCATTGGTAATGAAATCGAAATTGATCATTTAGGGAAAGTCAATGCGGGCTAAAGGGTTTACGCTACTTGAAGTCATGGTGGCATTGGCGATTTTTGCGACTGCGGCAATGGCTTTGTCTAATGTTGCGATGCAATATACACAGTCGACAGCACACGCAATTTTAAGAAATAAAGCACAATTCGTCGCGCTGAATGAAATCGCTAAGATGGAAATCAATCGTGAATGGATGACGGGTACTGCATCAAAACAAGTCACTGAACAAGGCGAACAATGGCAAATTGACAAAAAAGCCCAAGCCACCATTAGTCCAAATGTACAACGTATTGATATCCAAGTGAGTTTGATGAATGCTGAAACTGGGGATGTAGAAGCAGGGATTAGCAGTTTGGTGTTCTTTAACTATAAGGATCCGTTGGATGAAAATAATAACTAGAAAAAAACATACATCTCAAGATATGCCTGTGCTTGTGCAGCAAGGAATGAAGAATCAAGCAGGATTTACCTTAGTAGAGCTTTTGGTTGCGATTGCCATTTTTGCAGTGCTGTCTGCTTTGGGCTGGAAGGTCTTTGATTATGTCTCGAAAGTGAAGGAACGAAACGCAACCCATGAGGCAAGGCTTAGTCAGTTGCAAGATGCCCATCAGCAAATTCTCAGAGACACAGTACAAGCTGTGCCCTTAACTGCCAATATTAATGGAGATATTCAACCAGCGTTAGTATTGCAAAATGGCCGATTTAATTTCAGTAAGACAGGTGTCACTGATCCATTAAATCAGGGCATTGCACCTGACGAGCGAGTGGAATATCAATACAAAGCTGATGAAAAAAAATTGTATCGGCTAAAATTTAAAAATCTCAACCAAACGGGGCATGATCAGCCAGATTCGAGTGTTTTACTGGATAATGTTGAACAATATAAAATCACGGTACTCAATCCAAATGAGTTAGAGAATTGGCCAGACGCTGCCGCTGATTTGAATAATGAAAAAACCATTCAACTGTTACCGCGGGGTATCAGGATGCAGCTCACAGTTGATGGGACAAACTACGAATGGTTATTCAGTTTGTTAAATACTGATTTTTTATTGGATAAAAATAAGAATGGTTAGCGGTCAGGTAGTAGAGTCATTTGAAGTTCGGAGTTGCTTATGAAGCAGCAACGCGGCATCGCTTTGTTAACTATCCTGATGATGGTAGCTTTAGCAACCATAGTTGCAGCAGGCATCGCAAAACAACAAGCCCATACTTCTGAAAATACCGCTTATGTGATGCGCCAAAATCAGTCGTTGTTATATGCGAAAAGTGCCGAAGCATTTTTTGCTGAACTTTTAGTAAATGATGCCGAAAATGCAGGGCAGGTGGATCACCTCCAAGAAAACTGGGCTCAGCCTATGCCAGCCTTTCCTGTGGAAGGTGGAACTGTTGCAGGTGTGCTCCAAGACGAATCTGGAAAATTTAACCTCAATAGTTTGGTTTCAGAAGAGGGTGTGGTAAATGACAAAGCAAAGCTATGGTTTGAAAAAATATTGCAGCGTGTTGGTTTACCCGCAGAATTAAGTCAAGCCGTGATTGATTGGCAAGATGAAGATGATGAGACCTCTGGCCCGATGGGCGCAGAGCTGGCGTACTATCGTAGTTTAAATAATGCGGCGCTACCACCAAATGCAAAATTTCATAGTGTGGAAGAGCTGAAATCAGTGCGTGGTTTTGACGGTGCTAAATATAAACTAATTGCGCCTTATGTGAGTAGCTTACCTTCGCATGAAACAACGGTAAACATTAATACCGCTCCTGCATTTTTGTTAGCGACCATGGATGATCGTTTAGATGTCAATGCAGTTGAGCAAGCTTTGCAACAAAAAGCTGCCAAATTTGAACATTTCGAAAATATCAATGATTTATGGGCAATGGAGCCATTTGCACAGGTGAGCACAGAAAATAGGGAAGTTTTAAATTCACAATTGGGTGTGCAGTCGAACTATTTTAGAGCGCAAATTGAAATTATTTTAAATGAAAGAAAGCGTCAATTTACCAGTGAGTTAGTGCGAAAAGATAAAGATGTATATGTGGCTTTTCGCAGTATGGCACCATTTTAGGTCTTAAAGGTCGCTAAATTTTCATGATGCCTTTTCCCAATTGTGCTGAATAGCAAAATTAATGCCTCTTGTTAGACTTTTGCATTATAATCTCTGAGAACCCATAGATTATTTGATTGCATTACGACACATGTTAATTCGTAAGTTATTTAAATTTGAAAACGCGCATATCGTGCGTAATTGCACGTCAGACCGTTGCAAACGTTCCATTCATGGACACAGTTATAAAGTCGAACTATTACTCAAAGCGTCGAAACTTGACCATGGGCAAATGGTTTACGATTTCGGTTTGCTCAAAGGGGTAATTAAAGACTTATTTGACAGTTTTGATCACGCGATTTGTTTTTGGCAACACGATGATGCTGAGTACATTCGTGCCTGCAAACAGTTCAGTGCACGTTGGGTCGAACTACCCGTATCGCCCTCAGCGGAACAATTTTCACGAATCTTCTTTTACTTAGCACAACAAGTTCTAAAATCAACAGAAACTCAAAATGGTGAGGGTGATGTTGAGGTGTATTCTGTGATCGTGCATGAGACAGACACAGGCTATGCGCAAAGCTTCTTAGAAGATATCGACAACGCACAAATGGGGTTGTTGCAGTTAGATCAAATTATCTTCTCCGAACAGGTTCAGTCGGAATGGAACGATACCCAGATGTATGAAAAATTAAAACAGGGTCAAAAATTTTTAAACCCTGCAGTTGATTTACAAGTTAGAATTTAAGTAAATATTTGGTTTTATTAGGATTGGTTAACAGTGATGTCTTTAACAGAAGAGCAACAAGCAAAACTCGCTAAAGTGCAGCTTGAGCCTAGCTGGAAATATGCCCTAAGTGAGTTTTTGCTTAGCCCTCGCATGGATGAGTTAAAAGACTTTCTGCTACAACAAATCAAACAGGATAAAGTGATTTATCCACCGAATCCGCTGATCTTTAATGCCTTAAACACGACACCTATGGCAAATGTAAAGGTGGTGATTTTAGGCCAAGACCCGTATCATGGGCCAAATCAGGCACATGGTTTAAGCTTTTCGGTACAAAAGGGGGTTGCATTACCACCTTCTTTACGTAATATTTTCCATGAGTTAAATACCGACCTCGGGGTTCCTGTGTCAAAACATGGGGACTTAACACGCTGGGCAGAACAAGGTGTCTTGCTTTTAAATGCGGTACTGACTGTTGAGGCTGGGCAACCAACTTCACATCAAAAACGTGGCTGGGAAGATTTTACAGACCATGTGATTGATGTTTTAAATGAACAACGTGAGCATATTGTCTTTATTTTATGGGGGGCATATGCACAGCGTAAGGGACAACGCATTGACCAAAATAAGCACTTAGTGCTAAAAGCCGCGCATCCATCTCCTTTGGCTGCAAACCGCGGTGGATTTTTTGGTTGTAAGGTGTTTTCAAAAAGTAATAATTATCTTAAACAAAATGGCATTGAGCCAATAGACTGGCAGCTGGACGCATGACTTATTCTCCCGTTTCAAAAAATTATCACCCAGATCTGATTGTTGAAGAAGCGAAAAAGGGCTGGCGCATTGTTCGCTTGAATCGCCCAAAATCGCTTCATGCATTAGATGAATCAATCTGTACAGCGTTGCTTGAAGTCTTTCAGGACTTTCAACACGACGATGCAGTAAAAGCGATTTGGTTAGATTCCACTACGCCAAAAGCATTTTGTGCAGGTGGCGATGTACGCAAATTGCGACAATTGGTGGTCAATGATGAAGTTGAAACGGCGAATAAATTCTTTGAACAAGAATATGCCCTAGATTTGCTGCTGCATAATTATGCAAAGCCGATTTTGGTTTGGGGCGAAGGTTATGTGATGGGTGGTGGCCTAGGTCTATTTATGGCCGCACCTTTCCGTTTGGTGACACCTTATTCACGTTTAGCAATGCCTGAAATTAATATCGGTTTGTATCCAGATGTGGGTGCGACGCGTTTCCTTGCTGACCGTGGTGCCATTGGTTTATTTACGGGACTTACAGGCTCGATTATGACTGCAGCAGGTGCTTATGGTATCGGCTGGGCAACGCATATTTGTGATGCACAGCGTGATAACGTACTTGAAACTGTCATCAATATTGATTGGGATCATTATCCAGCAGGCGATTTTCGTGCCATTGATGACACTTTAAATAGTATGCATCGTCCTGTGGGGCCGGGGCCATTACAAAACTCGTTAGATGTGATTCAAAGTGTGTGCCGTGGGCATAATTTTGAACATGACTATGAATCAATTATAGGTTTAAGTGATGCGCGTAGTGATTGGTTACGTCAAGCCAGTGAAAATCTACAAAAAGGTTCACCTGCAACAGCAGCATTAACATGGTTATTGTGGCAGTGGGGCAAGCAAGTGCATTCTTGGAATGAAGTGTTTGAACTGGAAACCCAAATTTCGGATTGGAAAATTCGTCATGCAGACTTTGTGGAAGGTGTGCGCGCACGTCTAGTTGATAAAGATCTGTCTCCAGAATGGAAAAAAGGTACAGATCTTTCCCTCAAAGGAATTCTGGCTGATGAGCCTCCTGTAACCAATATTGACAGTTGGAATGCACTGTTAAGACAGTATGGTGTAATTTAATTAATTGATGTCTGAACAAAATCTATATAGTGATGAACATTGGATGCAGCTTGCTTTCGAGCAGGCTGCACAAGCTGCCGAATTGCAAGAAATTCCTGTAGGCGCAGTCATTGTGAGTCAAAATCAAGTCATAGGTGCAGGGTTTAATGCGCCGATTTCTCTGAAAGATCCCACCGCACATGCGGAAGTACAAGCTTTGCGTCAAGCTTGTTTAAATATCGATAATTACCGTTTACCTGACGATGCAACCTTATATGTGACTTTGGAACCATGCACAATGTGTGTGGGCGCTTTGGTACATTCGAGAATTAAGCGTGTGGTATTTGCGACGACTGAGCCTAAAGCAGGTTCTTTGGTCAGTTCGCGTCAATTATTAAATTCAGGCTACTATAATCATATCTTTGAGTTTGAGCATGGTTGTCTACAAGCGCAATGCTCCCAACAATTAAGTGATTTTTTTAAAATGCGTCGTGAACAAAAACGACTGATGAAGTTACAGGAAAAAGCCACTTTGACTGAACTTAATTTAAAAAACCAAGTAAACTCTACTGACAATTAATATTGTCAAATAAAATAGGGTACAACATGAAATCCATTCAAGTAAAAAAAGAATTTAATGCACCGGTCGAGCAGGTTTTTGAATTACTTTCAAAACATTCGACCTATAACGTGGCTTTTGCGCCGATTCAAGTGGTGCGCGTAAAAGATTCAGCAGATCCTGAACGTCCTGATGGTGTAGGTTCTGTACGTCGTATGGGCTTTGGGCCCGTGAAGCCATTACAAGAGCAAATTACTTTGCTTGAGCCAAACCAACGTATTGAATATAAAATTATTAAAAACCCATTGGTGAAACATCATTTGGGCGTGATTCAATTCGAAGCGATCGATGCCGGGCGTACTTTAATCACTTATACGATTGAATTACAGACGCGTGCGCCATTCGTTAGTCATTTAATCCTTGCGCAACTGAAGTCAGCGATTAAAATTGGTTTTTCAAAACTTGCAAAAACCGTATAAACAAAAGTGGAAGAGCAATGACAGTTCAAATCATTACAATTGATGGCCCAAGTGGCTCAGGTAAAGGAACATTGGCAGCAAAAATTGCGGCACATTATCAGTTCCACTTACTCGACTCAGGTGCGTTATATCGTCTGTTGGGATTGTCATTGCATAAGCAAGACTTAATTGATGCATTAGACTCTAAGCTGGATGAATGCGTAAAAATTGCAACAAATTTAGACATACAATTTGTGACAAATGAAGCAGGTGTTTCGGTGCTTTTAGATGGTGAAGATGTCTCAAAAGTTATCCGTACTGAGAGAGTCGGAGAGTTTGCCTCAAAAGTTGCTGCAATTCCTGCACTTAGAACTGCGCTTTTAGAACGTCAGCATGCCTTTGCTCAAGCACCTGGTTTGGTTGCAGATGGCCGTGATATGGCAACTACGATTTTTCCAAATGCTCAAGCCAAGATATATTTAACGGCTTCAGCTCAGTCCCGTGCGGAGCGCCGTGTAAATCAGTTGCAGGCTATGGGCGTGGATGTTAAAATAAACGACATTTTAGCTAATATCGAAGCGCGTGATAAGCGAGATATGGAACGCGCAGTCGCTCCACTCAAGCCTGCGCCAGATGCTTACTTCATTGATAGTTCAACTTTGAGTATTGATGAAGTATTCACGCTGATGACGAATTACATCGATCAGCAATTAGCAAACTAAAGAATTTTCAGCAGAAGCATAGCTTGATCAGTCTTATACGGACTATGTAGACGCTTAATTAAACCGGCCTTGTCTGATCCAAGACCGCTGACTTTACTAGGTATATCATGACCGAATCTTTTGCAGCCCTCTTTGAAGAAAGCGAATTAAACCTCAACGTTGAAAAGGGTGCTGTCATCCAAGGCGTTGTAGTAAGCATCGACTCTGACTGGGTAACAGTTGACACTGGCCTTAAATCAGAAGGTATTGTTGACCGCGCTGAATTCTTAAATGAACAACGTGAACTTGAAGTTCAAGTTGGCGACACTGTTGATGTAGTTGTTGAAGCTCTTGACAACGGTATGGGTCAAACAGTTTTATCACGTGAAAAAGCTAAACGTGCTGAAACTTGGACTAAACTTGAAAAAATCTTTGAAGACGGCGAAATCGTTACTGGTGTTATCTCTGGTAAGGTTAAAGGCGGTTTCACTGTTGACATCGGTCCAGTTCGTGCGTTCCTTCCAGGTTCTTTAGTTGATACTCGTCCTATTCGTGATACTACTCACTTAGAAGGTAAAGAGTTAGAATTTAAAGTAATCAAACTAGATGCTAAACGTAACAACGTTGTTGTATCTCGTCGTGCTGTTATGGAAGCTGAATCTTCAGCTGACCGTGAAGCTCTTCTTGCTCAGCTTGAAGAAGGTCAAACAGTTACTGGTACTATCAAAAATCTTACTGACTACGGCGCGTTCGTTGACCTTGGCGGTATTGATGGTCTTCTTCACATCACTGACATGGCTTGGAAACGTATCAAGCACCCTTCAGAAGTTGTTGAAGTTGGTCAAGAAGTTACTGTTAAAGTACTTAAATTCGACCGCGAACGTAACCGCGTATCTTTAGGCCTTAAACAATTAGGCGAAGATCCATGGTTAGCGATCATGAACCGTTACCCTAAAGGTTCTATCGTTAAAGCTCGTGTAACTAACTTAACTGACTACGGTTGCTTCGCTGAAATCGCTGAAGGCGTTGAAGGTTTAGTACACGTTTCAGAAATGGACCACACTAACAAAAACATCCACCCATCTAAAGTTGTTCAGATCGGTGACGAAGTTGACGTTATGGTTCTTGAAGTTGATGAAGAGCGTCGTCGTATTTCTCTTGGTATCAAACAAACTCGTGCTAACCCATGGGAAGAGTTTGCTAAAGAACACGATAAAGGTGAAAAAGTTTCAGGTACTATCAAGTCAATCACTGACTTCGGTATCTTCATCGGTTTACCAGGCGGTATCGATGGTCTAGTTCACTTGTCTGACATTTCTTGGAACGAACAAGGCGAAGAAGCTATCCGTCGTTACAAGAAAGGCGACACAGTTGAAGCGGTTATCCTTTCAGTAGACGCTGAAGGCAACCGTATCAGCCTTGGCATCAAACAAATGAACAGCGATCCGTTCAACGATTTCTTAGCTGCTAACGAGCGCGGTGCGCTTGTTAAAGGTACTGTAACTGCAGTTGACGCTAAAGGCGCTACTGTTAAGTTAGCTGACGAAGTTGAAGCGACTCTTAAAGCATCTGAAATCAACCGCGACCGCGTTGAAGATGCAACTAAGTTCCTTGAAGTTGGTCAAGAAGTTGAAGCTAAAATCATCAACGTAGACCGCAAATCACGTTCTATCAACTTGTCTATCAAAGCGAAAGACGAAGCTGAAGAAAAAGAAGCAGTAGCTAACTTGAACAAGACAGCTACAGCAACTTCAGACAATGGTCCTAAGACTATTGGTGATTTGATCAAAGCTCAAATGAACCACTAAGTAAGTGTTTGAATTGTATTGTTAATGTAAATTAATTAATATATTTTACACAATTACTGTAACGGTAGCGTAGTAAGTGATTATTACGCTACCGTTTTGTATTTAAACAGGTTATTATCGGGAAACTGATCCTAGGTAGCTTGATAATTAAAGAGGTCGCAGATGACTACTGAAGCACTTAATAAGTCTGACTTAATAGAGCGTATTTCTCTTAAAAACCCACACTTAGCTGAACCCTTAGTGGAAGAGGCCGTTAAGATAATGATCGATCAAATGATCGAAGCTTTGTCTACAGACAACCGAATTGAAATCCGTGGTTTTGGTAGTTTTGCATTACATCACCGTGAACCACGTGTTGGACGTAACCCAAAAACCGGCAAATCTGTTGAAGTTGCAGCAAAAGCTGTACCGCACTTTAAACCTGGTAAAGCTTTACGTGATGCGGTAAACGAATCTGCAAACTAATTCAAAACATTGTTAGGGGTGTTTATGCGTTACGTATTGGTCGTAATTCTACTGGTCCTATTTGGATACTCATTGGCTTTGGTTCTGCAAAACGGAACTGAACTTTCAGTCGATTTGTTGTTTACACAAGTGCCTGCAATGCGTTTAGGGCTTTTATTACTATTAACTTTGTCATTAGGTTTGGTTTTAGGTCTTTTATTGGCAGTACAAGTATTCCGAGTATTTCAAAATAACTGGGAAATTAAGCGTCTACGTAAAGATATTGAGCGCCTACGTAAAGAGCAAATTCAAACTGCTCAACTGGCTGCTGCTGAAGCGGCTGCACATACACGTCATGAAAAAACAGTTTTAGATATTGATGCAAATGAGCGTCCTTCTAACCCGTTATAATTGGGTTTATGAAGTAAATTAACTACTTTTATGAGTATAGTTAAATTTTATATTAAACACTCTGGTGGATCATCGGGGTGTTTTTTTATGGGCTGAACAAATAAGCCATATATCTTAAATAAAATAATGAGATAGCTAAATTCAAATTAATCATTTCAATTAACATGAGTTTTATGACTTTCTGATCAAGTTGAATCCATCTATAATGCACTAATTTTGTCAAAATGAAGGGTAAGTCTCTTGAGTATCATCGTTGCACTAGATGCTAAAAGCCAATATGACGCACTTACAATTGCAGAGCAGTTAGATCCTGCATTATGTCGAGTTAAGGTTGGTAAAGAGTTATTTACCCATGAGGGTCCAAGTGTCGTTAAAGCATTGCACGATAAAGGTTTTGAAGTATTTCTAGATCTAAAATTCCATGATATTCCAAACACTACAGCGCAAGCAGTTTGTGCAGCTGCGGATATGGGTGTGTGGATGGTTAATGTCCATGCATCAGGTGGCCGTAAAATGATGGAAACCTGTGTAGAGCGCCTGAAGGCGGGCAATTACAATACTCAGCTAATTGCTGTTACGGTTTTGACATCAATGGGTCGTGAAGATCTTGCGGAATTAGGCTTAGATGTGGAACCTTTTGAACATGTGAAGCGTCTTGCGACTTTAACGAAAGAAAGTGGTTTGGATGGTGTAGTTTGTTCGGCACAAGAAGCGAAAATGTTACGTGAAACTTTGGGTGCTGACTTTGCATTGGTAACACCGGGTATCCGTCCTAAGGGTTCTGCAGCGGATGATCAAAAACGAATTGTGACACCTAAACAAGCCATGCTTGATGGTTCTACACATTTGGTGATTGGCCGTCCAATTACTAAATCGGATAATATGCGTCAGACTTTAAAAGATATTTTGGCGACTTTGTAAGAATCCCACCCGACCTCCCTTTGAAAAAGGGAGGAGAAAGTCCCTCTTTTTTAAAGAGGGATTTGGGGAGATTAAAATCGTTAAAGCACCGCCAATATACTCACCAATATAGGTGCAAGGACAGAAAGGATAAAGCCGCTGACCATAGCATGTGGAATAAAATCATTACCACAGGCTTGTTTGACCATAGGTAGGGTGACATCCATAGCTGTTGCACCCGCAGATGAAATTGCAGAGCGTGGGTAACGCCAGCCAATAATATACATAAATACAATCGCAAAAATTTCTCTGAATAAATCATTCATCAGCGCGATACTGCCTAGATGCGCATTTTTTAATTCAGTCACGACGATGCCTGTCATCGAATAGAAACCATAACCTTGTGACAGCATAATCAAATCTTTCAGGCTGATTTGTGGCAATAGATAGGCAGCAGCAAAAGCGCCCAAAAGTGAACCGACGATACAGCCGAGTGGAACAAGTAGAATTTTCCAATTTAACCAAGAACGATCGAGCGGTGAGTAGGCGAGATCAAGCCCAATCAGAAACATGAAAACTAAAAGTAGATCCCAAGTACTCATATGTGGCTTAAGATTAAAATGTGCTGCCATTTCGGCAAAAGCATAACCTAAACCTAATGCAATAAAAGCATAGCTAATATTGATGAGTGAGCTTGTTACCAACTGCATGGACACTTTGCCATGACTGGGTTTATAGCCTAAAAGCTTAAACAAAATATAGCAGCAAATAAAAGCACCCATTGAGGTCAATAGTGCAATAAGTACTGATGAAGAGAGGATTTGCAGAGGTGCTGGAATAGTGTGTAATGTTTCAGAAAATTCGATCGCAATCGCAAATAACAAAATATAAGTAAAGTACGGCAGGAGTTTAAAGGCGATTTTTTCAAGCCAAGTGGGTAGGCGACGTGCAAGAATAAAACCAAGCCCTAAACAGGCTAAGAGCTGGAAAATCAACCAGAAAGATTGCATACAAAAATAGGCAGATAATGAATACCTGCCTATTATGACCTGTTATTGCTTAAGCTGCATGACTAGATTTTGTTTTACTGAGGAGTCGAAAATCGGCTGGATTTATTTTTCGAGTAGCCAGCCAATATTTCCATGTATAAGTTGGCCACAGTGCAAAATTTTTACCGCCATTTTGTTGATACCAGCTCACGCAGCCTGATTGCCATACCGTGCCATCAAGCATGTCTTGTACATGAGTGTTAAATTGATCTTGCACCTGATCTTTAACAGCGATGGCTTGAACATTAGATTTTGAAACCAATTGCATCATTTGTAAGATGTAATCGACTTGTGCCTCAATCATAAATACCACTGAATTATGGGCAAGTACGGTATTGGGGCCTAATAATTGGAACAGATTTGGAAAGCCTTTGGTGCAAATGCCATAAAAGCTTTCTGCGCCAGCCTGCCACACTTGTTTGAGTTCTTGAGCATTTTCACCAATACATTCAAATGATTTTAAATAAATTCTTGGATCGGTAATAAAGCCAGTCCCATAGATTAAGCAGTCAATTTCACGGGATTTTCCATCTTTGGTAATAATGGCATTTTCAGTGATTTCTTGTACTGCATCACTGACCAATTCCACATTAGGTCGATTAAAGGTTGGAAAGTATTTATTAGAAATTAAAATGCGTTTACAGCCCATGATGTAGTTTGGAGTTAGTTTTTTGGCAAGTTCAGCATCTTTCACTTGATACTTAATATATAGTTCTGCCAGTTTTTGCGCATACTTCATGGTGGTCGGCTTAACAATTGGCACGACACGTGATTCGTTGGTCCAATACAAGCGAGCACGGTGAATTTTTCGAAACCAATCATATTTTTTAAATAATGCTTTTTCTAAACCATGATAACTACGTTCATCTCGTGGAATGACCCAAGCCGCGGTACGTTGAAAAACATATAGTTGTTTAGTTTGTGGTGCAATTTCTGGAATGTATTGGATGGCACTGCCGCCTGTACCAATCGATGCGACCTTTTTACCTGCTAATGGATATTGATGATCCCATTGCGAAGAATGGAACACTTTACCCTTAAATTTTTCAATGCCTGGAATATGTGGAATTTGTGGGACATGTAACGGGCCAGATGCAAAAATCACATATTGAGCGGTAATTTCAACGCCATCTTTGAGTTCTAAATGCCAGTCGCAGGTTGATTCATTGTATTGGCTTGAAAGTACTTCACTGTTAAAGCGACAGAATTGTTTTAAATTATATTCACGGGTGACCTGTTGGATATAGTCAAATATTTCCGGCGCTTCAGCATAACGTTTTGACCAATCTGTTTTGGGTGCAAAAGAAAGCGAATACATATGTGATTGCACATCACACGCAGCGCCAGGGTAGCGGTTTTCACGCCAGGTTCCACCAAAATCATTGGCTTTTTCGAGGATCAGAAAATCTTGATTACCTTGTTGTAAAAGGCGTATCGCCATAGCAATACCACCAAAACCACCGCCGATGATGGCGATTTGTGTATGTATTTCAGAATTGGCTTTTGGGGTTTGCACTGTTTTTGTTTGCGCTTCCTGCATCATTTTTTTAATTCCAAGCGAGATTACAAGCTAAGAATACTTGAGTTCATGATCAGAACAATATGATTGAGATGACAGAAAAATTGATCGAAACGGCAATGTTCATAATTGCAAATTTGTAGTAAAAAAGAAGAAATTTAATGTCATTTTACGATTTATGAAACGATCTATTCTAAGCCTGATGTATTTAGTACAAGGAATGCGTAAAGCAGGCGTAGATGTCGATCAACGTTTGCAAACCATTGGGCTACGTGTCGATGCACTCGATCCTACTTCAGTGATTCATCCGAGTTTGGAGTGGGATGTACTGAAAGTCATTGGTAAAGATGTAGAACCTGAGCAAGGGTTATTTATTGGTCAGCATTATACATTGGCGGGTTATGGCCCGTTGCTGATGTTATTGGTCACCAGTGATACTTTACGCCAAGCTTTAAATCAGGGGATTCGCTTTCAACAGTTGACGCATCTAACTGGGCGTTTAAGTTTGCAAATCAGCCAGCATAAAGTGGCTTTATGTTATCAACCACAAGATGTGTATGCGACACTGGGTGCATTATTGGCGCATTCAGAGATTTCAGGAACTTATAAATTCATCCGTGATCTGTACAAAATGATGGGGTTATCGACACCACAAGTTCAAATTGATTTGCCATTTGCTGAACCCAAAGATCCCGAAAAATTAAAAATGTTTACTGATTATTATGGCTCTCAAGTTCGATTTGGCGCGCCATTTGCGGCATTTTGGTTCGATGAAGATGTTTTAGATATTCGGATCCCTTCCGCAGATATTATTACTTTTCGATTATATGAGTCGAAATGTATTGCGGAGTTAGAACGTTTAAGCGCCGATGAAGATGCGCCATCATTGGTTCAACGTGTGCAAGATTATTTGGAATTACAAAGTGGTGCGATGCCAAGTATGGCAGCAACTGCTCAAGCGTTGAACTTGCCTGAAAGAACTTTGCGTCATCAACTGCAACAGTTAAATACCAGTTATAAGCAAATTCGTGAAGATATTATTAAAGATAAAGCACTCCGTATGATTGAATATAATGAATATTCAATTGAAATGATTGCAGAATTGCTGGGCTATTCAGAACCTGCGGCGTTTAATCATGCGTTTAAACGTTGGTTTGGGCATAGTCCGAGACAATATAATAAATAGCCAATGCGCTTTACTGCCAAAGTGTTATATCTTCGAGTTTATTCTTCGTTATAATTCATTTAGCCCCAAAAAAGTATTTAATGATATGTCAGATTTTCAGTCACCACACAACACCGCATTTACTCCGATTTCACCGGCTGAGCGTTATGCTCAAGCCTTAGCATCTGGTCAGTTTTTACCAGATCAGGAACAGGCGCAAGCGGTGCATGAGTTGGATCGAGTTTGGCAAGAATTAATCCAACGTTTTAAGGCTTCTAAAAAAGCGTTTCGTCGTTTCCGTCGTCAAACTGCACCGAAAGGGGTGTATATGTGGGGCGGTGTAGGACGTGGTAAAACGTGGCTGATGGATCAGTTTTATGATTCTGTGCCATTTCGACGCAAAACTCGTATGCATTTCCATCACTTTATGCAGTACGTACACCGTGAATTAAATAAGCTTTCAGGTCAGCGTAATCCACTCGACCTTGTTGCCGACCAAATTTATAAAGAAGCAGTCGTGATCTGCTTTGATGAATTCTTTGTATCCAATGTCACAGATGCGATGATTTTGAGTGATCTATTCCAAAAATTATTTACGCGTGGGATCACTCTTGTTGCAACATCTAACATCGCACCAGATGGTTTATATAAAAACGGGATCCACCGTGACCGTTTTATCCCAACCATTGAAATGGTAAAAAAGAACTGTGTGATTTTAAATGTAGACTCAGGCGTAGACTATCGTTTACGTGTATTGAAACAAGCGCAGTTGTTTAAGTCGCCTTTAACACATGAACATAAGTTGTGGATGGCACAGCGTTTTACAGCATTAACGCAAACCCAAACGGTTTCACAAGAGCCAATTATTATTAATCAGCGTATTGTAGAAACCATTGGTCATACGGAAGATGTGCTGTGGTGTGAATATTCTGAGCTTTGCCTAAAACCACGTAGTCCAGCGGACTTTATTGAAATTGCCAATATTTATAATACGGTCTTAGTGAGTAATGTACCGCACATGACGGATTATTTGTCTGAAGGGACTCGTCGTTTTATCTATCTAGTTGATGAGTTTTATGACCGTGGTGTGAAGTTGTTGCTTACTTCAGAAGATACGATTATTGAATTATATCAAGGTGAAAAATTGGCATTTGAAATTGAGCGTACACGTTCGCGCTTATTGGAAATGCAATCTGATGATTATCTACATACCTCTCACCGTCAAATCAATGCACCAGAATCTACGGCAGAAAATTAAGCGTTTCTGTTGGAATGAAAAAAGAACGTCTTGATGGCGTTCTTTTTTTTGATTTTTAGTTTTAGAAAACATGTATAAATTAAGAAAAGCTGTGGAACGAACAATAGAAGTTAAAGCAAAGTCTCATGATAAAAGCATCATTAAATAAGAAGTATGGCTGTTTAATAATTCATCGATAAAAGCGTTAAATTTAAACTGATTGGTTGAAGTTGTAGCATCGACATTGGCAGCATTTCATGGCTTAATCGAGTGAGTTTGTTTGACGCTTGGGTCTATTTGTTCAGTTTTAGAACAAAATTCTGCACTTAAGTCTAATTTCGACATTTCAAAAACTTTATACACTGTAAAAAGGTATTCAGGCTGATGATGACGTTGTATTTCTGATCTTTATTATGTTGAATGATGAGGGTATTTCATTACATAGAAAATGATCATTATTTAGGAATGTGATAGTACTATTCAGCAAAGTATAAATGGGTATACTAGAATCTCTTGTTATAAAAAATAGCAATATCAGGAAAGACAATGACTGCACGTATTCAAAAAGGCAAGTTAGCGATTGCTAAAGAACTTTACGATTTCATCGAAAATGAAGCACTACCGGGTTCAGGTTTAGACAGTGAAACTTACTGGAAAAACTTTGAACAAGTCGTTGTCGATCTTAGCCCAAAGAACAAAGCACTATTGGCTAAGCGTGACGACATTCAAGCGAAAATTGATGAATGGCACCGCAACAACAAATTTGAACTCGAAGCTTACAAAGCTTTCCTTACTGAAATTGGCTACTTATTACCAGAAGTAGAAGATTTCCAAATCAGCACAGAAAATGTAGACGAAGAAATCGCATTATTGGCTGGTGCGCAATTAGTAGTGCCTGTACGTAATGCACGTTACTGCTTAAACGCTGCGAACGCACGTTGGGGTTCACTCTACGATGCTCTTTACGGTTTTGACGTGATCTCTGAAGAAGACGGCGCGGAAAAAGGTAAGGGCTATAACCCAGCTCGTGGCGCAAAAGTTATCGAATTTGCTAAAAACTTCTTAAATGAAACTTTCCCGCTAGCTAATGGTTCGCATGCAGATGCAACTAAATATGCTGTAGAAGGCAAAAAGTTAGTTGTAAGCCTAAAAGATGGCTCAACTGCAACTTTAGCGAAAGAAGCTCAGTTTGTTGGTTTTAATGGTGACGAAGCTGCGCCAACCGAAATCGTACTCTTAAACAATGGTTTGCATGTAATCATTGAAATTGATGCGACGAGCCCAATTGGTTCAACTGATGCTGCGGGTGTTAAAGACTTAGTTCTTGAAGCTGCGGTAACCACAATTCAAGACTTAGAAGACTCAATTGCAGCAGTTGATGCTGAAGAGAAAGTTGAAGGCTACCGTAACTGGTTAGGCTTAATGAAAGGTACGCTTTCTGAGTCAATCGAGAAAAATGGTAAGACCATCACGCGTACATTAAATAAAGATCGTACGCACAAAAATTTAATCGGTGGTGAAACTACGCTTCACGGTCGTTCATTGATGTTGCTTCGTAACGTAGGTCATTTGATGACAAACCCTGCGATCCTTGTAGATGGTGCTGAAATCTACGAAGGCATCATGGATGCATTGATCACACCGTTATTGACCTTTGCAGACATTAAAGGCGAAAACGAAAACAAGAACTCTCGTAAAGGTTCTATGTACATCGTTAAACCAAAAATGCACGGTCCGGAAGAAGTTGCATTTGCAGTTGAATTATTTGAGCGTGCTGAACAAGCGCTTGGTTTACCTGCGAAGACTTTGAAGATCGGTATCATGGACGAAGAACGTCGTACTTCTGTGAACTTGAAAAACTGTATCGCGCAAGCGAAAGATCGTACGATCTTTATTAATACAGGTTTCATGGACCGTACGGGTGATGAAATCCATACTTTCATGGAAGCAGGTCCATTCGTTCGTAAAGGCGAAGTGAAGTCTCAAATCTGGTTCCCAGCGTATGAAAACCGTAACGTGATGATCGGTCTACAAGCAGGCTTACGTGGTAAAGCGCAAATCGGTAAAGGCATGTGGCCAAAACCAGATATGTTGCTTGATATGTACAAAACTAAAATTGAGCATCCAGAAGCTGGCGCAAGCTGTGCATGGGTTCCGTCTCCATCTGGCGCTGTAATTCACGCGATTCACTACCATCAGTGCAATGTTTCTGAGCGTCAAAAAGAGTTGTTGAATACTCAGCCACTATCTTTAGATGATTTGTTAACACCGCCTTTAGCGACAGATACAAACTGGTCTGAAGAAGAGAAAACCAAAGAACTCGAAAACAACCTTCAAGGTATCTTGGGTTATGTGGTTCGTTGGGTTGATTTGGGTGTAGGTTGTTCAAAAGTTCTAGACATCAACAACGTTGGTTTGATGGAAGACCGTGCAACTTTACGTATTTCTTCTCAACACGTTGCAAACTGGTTACGTCACGGTATCGTAACTGCTGAACAAGTTGAAGAAGTATTTAAGCGCATGGCGAAAGTTGTGGATGAGCAAAATGCCAACGATCCACTTTACACGCCAATGGCACCAAGCTTTGATGGTTATGCATACAAAGCTGCTTATGACTTAGTATTCAAAGGCGGCGAGCAGCCATCTGGTTATACAGAGCCTCTATTACATGCTTACCGTTTAAAATTAAAAGGTTATACAGGTGACTAATCTGTAAATCAAAAAAAGCCTCTTCGGAGGCTTTTTTTATTGCTTGAGAAAGTTAGAATGTCGACATAAAAAATGAAAAGGAAACTCCATGTATTTATGGAATGTAAATCGGTTGGTGGATGATATAAGACTGAATAAAGTCTCTGAAACCCATTATAAAAACTACTATATTGTCAGCTCAATATTGATTTTCTTTAGCTACTTAGCACTGACGTTAACCCCAGAATCCAAACCTACAGAAGCTTGGGCTTCGTTTGTTTTACAAGTTGGTCTGCTGATTAGTTGGGTGAATGCCATATTTAAAGCCAATGGCGGCGAGCAAGGCCGAGATTTTTTAAAGCGCTTTATTGCATTGTATTTGCCCGTAACGATTCAGAGTTTAGTCCTCTTTATCTTGATCGCTGTTGTTGTCGAAGGGCTGTTACCCATGTTGACCCTAAACATGGAGGAGGCTGTGCTTGAGCAACTCACCACAGTTAAAGATCTAAGTTTTGAAGTCATCATTAGCTGTTATATTTATTGGCGAATCTATAAAGCGATGCGGCAGATTCATCAGCCTGTTTAAAGTATAAGGTTGTAAAAGAAATTAATTATAAAGTTTTATCCTGTTTTTCTCATAGCTTTTCAATGCTGAAGCCTTTACATTGGGATGAATGATAAAAATAGGATGGAAACGATGTCAGCTTATACCGCATTAGATTTGCAATATATTGGTGGGCAATGGCGAGCAGGGACTTCAACGCGTCACATCAAGAATATCAATCCCTTTAGCCAAGCAGAAATTTTTGAATTGCAGGCTGCCAGCAGTGTCGATGTAGACAGTGCTTATAGTGCGGCAGCAGCAGCATTTAAATCAGAAAAGACCAAGTCTATTAAAGTACGTCAGCAAGTTATCAACAAATTAGCTCAAACCATTCAGCAGCGCAGAGAAGAAATTATTCAATGGCTGATAGATGAATCTGGGAGTACACGTTTAAAAGCCAATATTGAAGTTGATGCGGCGCTCGGCATTATCCAAGAATCGCTGAGTTTTCCTGAAAAAATGCACACCGTGGAGCTAGAGAGTAAAGATCCGAGTCGAAAGAGTTTTGTACTGCGCAAACCCTTGGGAGTCATAGCAGTGATTAGCCCTTGGAATTTTCCATTTCATTTGTCGATGCGTTCTGTGGTGACTGCGATTGCTTGCGGCAATAGTGTGGTACTGAAGCCTGCAAGTGACACGCCAGTGACAGGTGGAACGTTACTCGGGAAATTATTTGAAGAAGCGGGTTTAGCGCATGGTGTGTTAAATGTCGTTGCAGGCAGCGGCAGTGAAATTGGCGACTATTTTGTAGAGCATCCTGTACCTAAATTGATTTCATTTACAGGTTCAACTGAAGTGGGTCAACAGGTGGGGGTGAAAGCTTTGGTAAGTTCACGGATTAAGCGTTTAGCGCTGGAACTTGGCGGCAATGCGCCTTTGGTCATTTTAGATGATGCAGATTTAAATTTAGCCGTTGAACTGACCGTGATGGGGCGTTTTTTGCATCAAGGACAAATTTGCATGAGTACCAATCGAGTGATTGTGGATGAATCCTTGCACGATGCTTATGTTGAAAAATTAATTAAACGGGTAAAAAGCATCGTGGTCGGTGATCCGAATGATGCTGAAACCCTGATAGGGCCCATTATCAATAAGTCGCAAATCGATAAATTAAAAACTATTATTCAAAATGCCATTCAGCAAGATGCAATTTTAGCCTACGCAGGTGGTATTGAAGGTCAATTGGTTGCACCGCATATTTTCACCCATGTGGATGCACATGCTGATATTGCATTAGAAGAAAGCTTTGGGCCAATCTTGCCGATTTTAAAAGCGCGAGATGAAGCGCATGCACTTGAATTGGCGAATTCAACCCGATTTGGTTTATCGAGTGCAGTATGTACCTCAAATTTAGCACGCGGCGGAGAGTTTGCGGCCAAACTCGATATAGGCATGACGCATATCAATGGCATCAGTGTGGCGGATCATTCTAATGCACCCTTTGGCGGTGAACGGAATTCAGGCCTTGGTCGCTTTAATGGTGAGTGGATATTTGAGGAATTTACCCGCACCCATTGGCAAACGTTCCCTGCTTAAAATACACAAATTGAAGTCTATTTTATCTTGTGCAATAGACTTCACTGCAGGTTCTGTTATGCAGGACATTTCTAGTTTATTTCCATGAAATATCAGGAAGTATATAGTCCCAAAAACGACTCCAACGTGTTTTGTAATACAGAAAAGAGCCAATATCTTGGCTTGAACAATTATCCTGATAGTACATTTTGTGATTCATCAACAGCATAGGTTTACGCTGCAAGGCCGTCATATACAGATTGACCTGAACCTTGTAATTGTAGATTGAATAATTAGAAGAAATACTCTCGGTTTTCATTTTTTGTATATTGTTAATATGCAGATCAAACTTCAAGCCCTTTTTGTAATGCGTAGACTCATGAATTGTTCGATCTGCAATTGGAATAAGCGGATTGTTATCACTAAACGCTAAATATGCGTTATGTATTTTGTTTCCTTGTTGATAATTAAACTGAAGAGCTGAATTTGCAGTAGTGAAATAGGGGAGGCATCTTGAGGATTGATTTTAAACGTGCCTGTACAATTAGTCCTGACACGCCCTTCATCTTCGTTCACCGTAAACCAGCCAAATTGATCTTCCAATTCCGTCGTATGGGCTTCATCTACGTCAGGAAGAATCATGCCAAACTGATCTCTTTGTCTTTGCTGATTTTGCATCAAGCGATAACTATTTTGAGCACGTTTTGCAAAACGGATTTCAGGAAACATCTCTGGAGAAGTAATTTTAAAGTCAGAGACATTGATTACTTCACCATCAGGCAAGATGACCAATGAAAATTGTTATTCTTGGGTGTTGGGAAGATTTTTGACCGTAACCCAATGATGTGTACTGATCATTTGCTGATTGCGAAAATGCTTATATTGAATGCGGTATTTGCCTGCCGGAATCTCAGTCTCATTGATTAGGTCTTGTTTAAATGGATATACGTTGAGATAGAGCGCGTCGAGACTAAAAGGTAGAAATGAAACGGTATGTACAGAGACTTTTGCGGCATGTGCGGTTGAATATAGGCTTGAAATTAGAATTAAAACGATAAAGCGACTTCGGTCTAGATTTTTCATTTATTATAAAGATTGATTTTTTGCGGATTATGGCAAATATGTGTGCTAATTTCAAACCGATTACCTTATCGCAATTAAAGTCTCAAAACTTGCCTGAAATCAGCTTTGAATATCCTGAGGAAGTCTATCCAAATTATGATTTGCCGTTACTCTTTAAGTCTGAACAAGGGTTAGAGTGGCGAAAAGTGAATTTTGGCATGGTGCCTAAATGGGCCGCAGACAAATCAATCGCACTTAAAACCTATAATGCTCGAAATGAAACTTTGTATCAAAAGCCTACTTTTATTAATGCGATCTCAAAATGTAAGTTTGGCGTGATACCCGTGTCTGAATTTTATGAGTCAATGTATATCGATAATAAGCCGCAGCGTTGGAGTGTTAAGCGCAAAGATGGAGAAGCGTTTTATATAGCTGCCTTATATGACATTTGTCGGCAAGGTGACGAGATTGTACGTTCAAGTACCATGATTACGATGGATGCTATTCAGCATGAGATGATGAAACACTTTCATGAGCCGGGCAATGTAAAGCGCTCGGTCATTGTGATTCCCCATGCGCGATTAGAGGAATGGCTAAGTTGGAAATCACCCAACATCCAAAGTTTTGTACAAGGTTTTCCTGTTGATGAGTTTGAATGTGCGCACGCACCCAAAATAAAAATCGAAAAAATCAGTCCCCAACTGAACTTTTTCGATTGATATTTCGGTGATGCAAATGCTTATCGAGCTAAGTTTTTAAAGATATGCTTTAAGCTTTCCATGGTTTTTTCAATTTGTAGGGGGGTTAAGCCTTCAAAAGATTGCTCTAGAACGACATTCGTTAGATCGTTAATCTTCTGCGTCATTGCAGTGCCTTTATCAGTTAATACAACCCGGGTAATACGTGCATCATCTTCACAAGAATAAGTATCTACCAAGCCTTCATCTTTTAAGCGATAAACGATCTTGGTTGTGGTCGACATTTTAGATACGACCATTTCAGATAAATCTGAAACGCTAGCATGTGGTTTAGACTTGAGTGCTAGCAGGATACGACGACGTGAATTATCAACGCCATACTTTTTTAAGGCATGGTCGACGTTTAAAACATATTGTGAATGCACCTGAGTAACCCAGTAGAAAGGAAAATTTTCTAAACTAAAGTCATCGGTGGATGGTAAAAATTTTGAATACTTTTTTGTCATAAAGGAGTCCCCTGAATATTTGTTTTAATTTTATTTAATGTTTTAACATTCTATTGAAAAATAGAGGGTAATAGCAAGAGTTCACAATAAAAAAATAGAAAGTAGAAGATATCTCATTTTTAGATTATCTAAATAGATTATATTGATATTCTGTCTAAATGCTTAAAAGAAATTAAAACTAAGGTCAGATATAGAGATAGTGTAGTGAAAATAAATAAGTTTTTAATTTGAATTGAATATTAGACTTCTTTCATAATTCATTTTTTGCTCAGCTCTAAATTATAGATTCCTGCAATTAAATTGAATCTTAAGCCCAGTCTTTTTCCTCGATTACGATATCGCTCGGCAAGGATTTTGAAAGTTTTTA